>CAZILR010000673.1:0-3598 GCA_964539995.1 uncultured Planctomyces sp. | reverse complement strand
CGTCGATGTGTCGGAAAGACTTGATGAGCCACCGCGGGTGACTTTTCCGGTGATTCTTGCACTCGGGAGGCTTTCTTGATGAACGCTCAACAATCCACGTTCGCCGCATGGCGGACGATTCTGGCCCCGATCCTGTCCATGCTGCTGGTTGAACTGGAAGTGGCTCACTTCGCGAGCGCCCAAGAGCCAGATTTTATTCTGCCGAGGCCGCCAACTCAGAATCAGCGAGTTCCAAGCTCGCAGGAGTTGTTGTTCCCACCTAGCCCTGAAGAGTTGGCTCAGGAAGGGGATCTTCAACGGGCGGAGCGCGAGCTGCGCGAGTTTCTCGACAAGAATCCTGGCAATGAAGAAGCGATCGTGCGGCTTGGTTTGGTGCTCTTGCGGCAAGGCCGGACTCAAGAGGCGATCGACTACTTGTTTCAGCAGCACACTCAATATCCCTCGAACGCGAAGATCGCCTCAGCGTTGGGGCAGGCGATGCTGGAAGGGAACTGCATCTGTCCCGCGTTGGACATGTTCTACGCCGCGTCGATGTTGGACCCCAACCTGCCGGACATCAACTATTGGATCGGGCTGGCTCAGTTGAAAGCTGGCACTCCGCTGGCGGCGTATCACACGTTGTTGTGCGGCACGAATTCCAACGACGACTCCATGCGCGCTCAACAACTCTTGCGAGGTACGGCCTTGGCAAGCCTGGGACTCCAGTGTGAAGCCAGTGAGCAATATCAAGGAGTCGCGTACCAAGCTGGCGACACGTCCTTGGGCCGCCGTGCTCAAGAGTTGCAATCCGAAATGGACCAGGCGTTGTGCAACCGACCGCGATACCGCGGCTTCTTTAAGGCCGGTTTCCGTTACGACGACAATCCCGGAGTTGTGCCCACGACCAATATCTTCGGGACTCCAACGGCACCGACTCCGACGGGCGGCAATTCGTACGCGGGTCAGTTCATGTACGATCTCTACCGTGGCTACAACCGCGATGTCGTGGCGGGATACACGCTCTTCGGAACCAACAACTACAAAACCGACAACTTCGACCTGCTCGATAACGCCGTCTTCCTGGCGATGGCCCAACGCGGTTTGTGGAACGATTGCCTGCCCTACACTGCCGGTCTGAGGTTTGACTTCGACCATTTGACGGTCGGACAGAATTCTTTCCTGGGACGCTCTGGAGTGACTCCGACGTTCACGTTGGCGGATTCGGACTTCTCCTCGACGACTCTCTTGTACCGTTACACGAATCTCAATTTTCTGGGTCAAGGGGCGGTGGATGGAACCACTGCGGATGCGGACTCGAACGATCATGCCGTGGGCTTCTTTCGTCAGTGTCAGAACGAGTGCCGCGACCTGACGTTTCTGGCGGGATACCTGTACGACAACAATCAGTCGCAGGGAGGCAGCTTTGATTACAACGGCCACAACATTCAAGGTGGTGTGACGTGGCTGCTGCCGTACCACGACATGCAGCTCAACGCGCTCGGGCAAGTCTATTTCCGTGACTACTACAACCTGGGAGCACCGCGGAGCGACACCGAATATGTGGCTCAGGTCTTGTTGCTGTACCCGGTGCGCGATCAGTGGTTCTTGACGTTTGGTTGGCTCTACGACCGCAATGTGTCGAACGTGGCCGCCAGCGACTACAGAAGAAACGTCTTGGAACTCGGCCTGCAATACAACTTCCCGCAGGGCAATCCATTGGCTCCGGGATTGTTCCGTCAGCGAACCACATACTAACCCCGAGCTGGTCGCTACGGATGTTGGTTGCGCAATCAGGCATTGGTCGCTCATCGACCAAGAGGTGCTGATCTGAGAAATCTCAGCAAAGACCTGCGTGATTTGGCTTGACACTTTTTTTTCGCGTGGGATAACTGCCCCCTCATTCGAGTCTCCTGCTAACGACGGCAGGAAAATCTGACGGGGTTAAGAAAGCCCCTCTGGCACGCCAGCCGCGCCAGAGGGGCTTTTTTTATGGCTGCACTTCTCCGAAGTGCCTGCGAAAGCCCGGTCACAGTGAGTCGAGTGGACCCTGGTGTTCATCAAGGAAGAGACGATCGAGGCTCAATTCTACAAGCTTGGTGGAGTGCCGAGCTGGGTCGCGATCTCCACGAAACCGAGAGCGAAGGAGTATTCCCATGCTGGTTCTCACACGACGTGTTGGCGAAGAGATCGTGATTGATGGCGATATCCGCGTCACCGTTTTGGAGGTTCGTGGCAATCAGGTACGTCTGGGGATCGTCGCGCCGCAAGACGTGCGCGTGCTCCGACAGGAACTCGAACACCGCCCGGCCAACTTGTCCGACGCGCCACTGGCACGAGTCCTGTCCGAAGCCAAGCAGACGAGTCGAAGTGATTCCAGAATCATGGCCGGGCTAGTTGATATTGCTCGGTGAGACACGCGGCTCGTTTGAAGACGCCTCAGCCGTCTTGGAGATATTGAAACTCAACGACATCGAAGCAGGACGTTTCCAGTGCCGTTCCACAGGATGTGTGACTCCCCGATGCTGACCTTTGCCGCGGCCCGCTGTGTTGTGGCCGCGAGCGCTCGTGTTGTGCGCCGAGCCATTGAATGGCTCGCCCGCGCCGATCTGAGTCCCAGTGCATTCCAACGGACGCGAGCGTTGTGCGCGTCCGTGCCGTCTTCTGCGAAATCAGCCCCCTTCATTCAGGAGTGATGACTGTGGCAAGAACCAAAAATTCCAACGGCGACACGATGGTTAAAAACGGTGACGCGGTGGCCAAGGTGAACCGTCGAGCCAGCGCATTGGCCGAAGATCTCTCGGCGGATGTTTCCGGCGTCTCCGCGTTCGATCTCGCCGAACTTTTGGAAGCGTTGCAGTCGATGCGGAACGGTGACTTCTCCGTCCGGCTGCCCGGTGACTGGACGGACTTAGGCGGCAAGATCGCCGACACGTTCAACGACATTGTCGCCGCGAACGCGCGCATGGCGAAGGAGTTGGCACTGGTCGGCCAAGTCGTCGGCAAGAAAGGGAAGGCGCAGCAGCGTGTGAAGTTCGATCGCACGACCGGAGCCTGGGGCGAAATGGAATCGTCCGTCAACACGCTCATCGAAGATTTGCTGTGGCCGACCACGGAAGTGACCCGCGCGATCTCGGCCGTTGCCAAGGGCGATCTCTCGACCACGATGCGGCTGGAAGTCGATGGGCAGCCGTTGCAGGGCGAGTTCCTGCGCATGGCCACGATCGTCAACACGATGATCGAACAGTTGAGCGTGTTCACCTCGGAAGTGACTCGTGTCGCGCGCGAAGTCGGCACTGAAGGGAAGCTGGGCGGGCAAGCGCAGGTCAAGAAGGTCAGCGGTGTCTGGAAGGATCTGACCGAGAGCGTCAACTCGATGGCCAGCAACCTGACCGCTCAGGTCCGCAACATATCGGACGTGACAATTGCGGTGGCCAGCGGCGACTTGTCGAAGAAGATCACGGTCGATGTGCGCGGCGAGATTTTGCAGCTCAAGGAAGCCATCAACACGATGGTCGATCAGTTGCGGTCGTTCGCGTCGGAAGTCACGCGCGTGGCGCGTGAAGTCGGGACCGACGGCAAGCTGGGCGGGCAGGCGCTCGTCCCCGGCGTGGCTGGGACG
>CAZILR010000672.1:0-3601 GCA_964539995.1 uncultured Planctomyces sp. | reverse complement strand
CAGCGCCGGCCCACCATCATGACCGGTGAATTGGTGGGCCGGCGCTGCGCTGGTCCCACCCTACATCCTCTACATCGCGGAGCCGCAAGACCGCAGATATCATCACAAACCGCACTGTACAGGGGTTTGCTTATGACATTTTCTTCAAGCGATGACGCCATCTCATCCGTTCGCCGCCGCGCTCCGGCGGTGCCGATCGTCCTGGCGTTCGTTTTGGGAATCGTCGTGGATGCGAACGTCTCGGCGGTCGGCTGGTGGAGTTGGACCTTCACGTTGACGGCGCTGTTGTTGGCCGTACTGATGCGGTTGTTGTGTTGCTCGCGAACGTGGATCGTTTGCTTGTTGGCCGCCGTCGCGGGCATGGGAGCCGTCCGGCATCACGACGTTTGGTTCATCAGCCAGCCGAACAACATCGGCTTGTTCGCCCGCGAGGAACCGTTGCCGGCGCGGCTGATCGGGACGGTCACCGAGCGACCGCAACTGATTCGGGAGTCGGACGAGCACTCGTCACTTCCGTGGGGTTCACGCGAGCGAACCGTGTTGATTATCGACTGCCGACAACTGCGTGACGGCGAGCAATGGCTCGACGTGAGTGGCGGCGTGCGAGTCGATGTCTCTGGCTTGGCGAGCGATCTGCGAATCGGCGATGAGATCGAACTGCTCGGCCGGCTTTCGTTGCCGGAAGTCCCTCGCAACGTCGGCGAATTCAACTTCGCGGAGTTCTTGCGGAAGCAAGGCGTTCATGCCGTGTTGAGGTGCCGGTCGCTGGAAGCGGCGTCGCTGCGAAACCGGCCGAATGACATCTTCGCGCAAGCAAATCGGCAACGGATCGCCGCTCGCGAGCATTGCGAACAACTGCTGCGGGACAAGTTGTCGCCGGAGACCGCGTCGGTCGCCTTGGCATTGCTGCTGGGGAGTCGCGGTCGCATGACTTCGCAACAGCGTGAAGCGTTCGTCGAAAGCGGCACAATGCACGTCCTGGCGATTTCTGGCTTGAACGTGGCGATCCTCGCCATGTTTGTCGGATTCTTGTGCCGGCTTCTGAATTTACCTCAATGGCTGACAGCGACTGCGATTTTTGCGTTGGTCGGCGGTTACGCGGCAATCACGGATGCAGGACCGCCCGTCGTGCGTGCGGCGTTGCTGGTGTTTCTCTCGACTCTGGGCTGGCCGTGCGATCGGCCAACTCACGCCAACAACTTGCTGGCGGTCACAGCCCTCGGCGTGTTGTGTTGGAATCCAACCGACGCCTTCAACACGGGAGCGCAGCTCTCTTTTCTGGCGGTCGCGGTCATCTTGTGGCTCACCACACGACGCGGTTGGCAGTTGGAGGAGGCCCGATTGCACGCCGAACAAGACGCGGCAAAACCAACAACAAAGTCAGAGGCAGAACTTGCGAGAGAACTCACGGCGAAGCTCCCCAAGACCGCAATTCACAACATGCTGATCGGCGTTTGGTCCGTGTTGCGAAATGGAACGGCCGTGTCATTTTTCATTTGGCTGTTCTCAGCAGTGTTGATTGCGAGGCAATTCCACTTGGTCTCTCCGGTGGGTCTGCTGGCGAACATTCCGATGATCCCCGTCGCGACCGTGACGCTGTGCTTGGGCTATTCGATGTTGCTGATCGGTTTTGTGAGTTCGACCGTGGCCGGTTGGATCGCCGCACCGTTCGAGTGGTCATTGCGAGTGATGCTCTGGATTGTCGATCTCGCGGCCGACTTTTCCTGCGGGCATCGTTACGTTCCGACACCACCGATGTGGTGGCTGATCGGAGCCATCGTCTGCTTGGCGACGCTGTTCTGGTGGATGCGAGGCCCGCTGTTGCGACATCTCGGCTGGATCGCCTTCTGGCTGTGGACCGCAGTCGGGCTCGCCGTCGCGCTGTTGCCGCGTGAACCGCAACCGCTGCGAGTTTCCGTGCTGTCCGTCGGACACGGCTTATCGGTGCTGATCGAATCGCCTTCGGGACGGACTCTGTTGTACGACAGCGGCATGATGGGCAACGCTCGTCGAGCGACGGACATCGTCCAGCAAACTTTGTGGCATCGTGGACACAGCCGGCTCGATGGTCTCGTGCTGTCGCACGCGGACACCGATCACGTCAACGGCGTCGCTGGCCTGATCCGAACGCTGCCGATTGGCCGCCTCTTCGTCTCACCGCAGTTCATCGATTGGAGCCAACCGGAAGTCCGGCATGTTCTCGACACCGCGAAGCACTGCAATGTTCCCGTCCGACTGACGTGGCAAGACGATCCGTTGATCTTGGGCGATGACATTCAATGCCAAGTGTTGCATCCCGCCGCGAATGAAATGCTGTCTCCCGACAACGCCAACAGTATCGTGTTGTTGATCGAGTACGCTGGCCGCCGCATCCTGCTCACCGGCGATCTGGAACGGGACGGCCTGCTTCGCCTGTTGCATTCGCCGCCACAAAAATGTGACGTGCTGCTGTCCCCGCATCACGGCAGCCTCGGAGCCAACACAACTGACCTGGCTCGCTGGGCACGGCCAAGCTGGTTGATCGTCAGCGCCGACCGCCGGGCCAATCTCTCGACGCTCCGTTCCCGCTTCGGCTCTGAGACGAATGTGCTCAGCACCGCCGATCATGGTGCGATCACATTCAAGATTCACTCCGGCGGAGCAATCACCTGCGAGACATTTCGTGGGGCAGGTTTTCAACCTGCCCGTGAGGATCGGTAGATGGCGGGCCGGCCGGGTGAAAACCTGCCCCACGTCACATCCGCTCGACTCGCCCTGCGTACCCGGCGGCTTTGTAGGCATCCAATGCCCGGTCAAACGCCGAGTCCTTCGCGTTGACCAACGTGACGTGTCGCGGCGCGAGCAGCCCCAACGCATCGGGCACGTCGAGCACTTTCATCACGCCCAAGAAGTGCGGGCCGTCGCGATGAGTGCTCGGCGGATCGACGAGCGTGACTTCGGCGATGCAGTTCTCGAACAGTGAGGCGTATGCACCGAGGACTCCCGCTTGGCCTTTGCCGAGCACGCCGACCGACAGCTCGTTTCCCTCCGTTTCATGCAGCCAACGAGCGGTCGCCTGCACGTCCCAAACTCGGCCGGCATCGACCGTGCGGCCAAGCAGCGCGTGAGCACGCTCGACGTAGTTCGGCGGGTTCTTGCGAGTCCAGGCCGAGAACTCGCCGCTGCCGCGCGGGCTGAGCACCGTCGCGGGCTGACCTTTCGGAAGCACGTCGTTGGTCCATGCGGGGAGTTTGCCTTCCGGTTCGTCCGCGTTGAGCACAACCAGCCACAAGCGATTCGGTTTTGCGGGAGCTGCCGCCATCGGCTGCTCTCGCGCGGCGAGGACCGATACTTCGTTGTCCGTCCGCAAGATGACTCGGCCGTCGGGCCGCTCTTCACGGACTTCGGCGGCGAGGACTTCGTCCGGCCAATCGCGGAAGACTCGGTCGAGCAACTCGCCGCGCAGACGTCGTGACCACGCGGAGTATTCCTCTTTGTTCTTCGGCATCGTTGGCTTTGCAAGCGTCACGAACGATTCGTCGATTTTATCGTTGAGACTGTCCTTCGGCAGATCGCTGTCTTCGGAGAAGACGCGCAGTTCTTTGCCGGTGAACGGCGGCAG
>CAZILR010000671.1:0-3602 GCA_964539995.1 uncultured Planctomyces sp. | reverse complement strand
CGAGGTCACCAAGAACGGCACGATGGACGGTGCCGAGCATCCCGGCCTGAAACGAACCACCGGCCATCTCGGCTTCTTGGGACACGGCGATCGAGTCGACATCCGCAACATCCGGATCAAGGATCTCGCCGCGAAGAAGTAACCGTAACCGACGCAGCGAGTGAACTGACAATGCGGAGTTGGCATGTTTGTTGGGGCACAGCTTGATGTTCGCGCGTTCGATGGAGGCGGTACTAGTAGCAACCAACGGCCTTTCTTGGCCGTTGAATCGACGACCCTTTTCTTTCTTCAAACAATCCGCAGTCAAACGGCAATTTCAGGAACTACTACATAGTCCTCACGGCAATGGCTGGCACACAACACGAAATCCGCCGCTGAAGTCACGTCCGTCCGGGTCGTTCCCAAAGCGATCGGCGGAGCGAGTGTTCCCGGGATGGTTGCGCCACGAACCCCCACGCAGCACCCGCAGTTTTGAACCGCTCGCAATGAGCGGATCGGTGATTAGTGTCGTCTGCGAACGGCCAGAATAAGCACGCTCAACAAACACGTCCTCGCACCACTCCCATACGTTGCCGTGCATCTGCGCCAGCCCGAAAGCGTTCTTCGGATACTTTGGATCGTCAACCTCCGTCGTCCGCTCCAAATACGTTCCTTTCGACGTGGTGCCGAACGGATTCTTGCCATCGACATTCGCCTTGTCTCCGTTAAGCACGCTGCCGAAGTAGAACGGGGTAGTCGTGTTGGCTCGGCAGGCATATTCCCATTCCGCTTCGGTGGGGAGTCGGTAGCCGGACAGCCCGGCGAGTAACGCCTTCCGGCTCGCCTCAGAAATGGTGACGATTGCTTTCTTCACGGATTTGTCTTCGTTTCGTTCGATCCCCGTCAGTCGATAGTACGGCGTTCGCCCATCCGCTTCGCTCAGCGCGTTGCAGAATTCAATCGCATCAAACCACGTCACATTTTCAACCGGGAAGCGGCCGGTGCTGACGCCCGACACTCGCTGCCGGTAGGTGTTACTTGAACCGCTCGGCGAAAAAGCACTCGTATTGCGACCGAGCACTTTCTGAAACTCCGTTTGCGTGACTTCGTACACTCCCATGTAAAAGGGTTTGCTGATTTTCACTGGATGCTGGGGCTGTTCGTCCGTGAGATACTCGACCTTCAAGTTCACATCGGCCTGTAACGCGGCGAGGACATCCGCCGCACCCGATCCCATCCTGAATTCCCCCGCCGGAATCAACGCAAACTTCATCCCGCTGGATTGGGAAACGTATTCTTTTTCGAAGTCGTTTTGCCCGGACGGCCTGAACGTGCCGACTTTCAATTCGTTCACTAGCGTGGCGAACTGTTGTAGATAGGTGTCGCGCTGCACCGGTTGGCCTTGTGGCAGGCTGCCGAGTTCTCGGCCGAGCGCTGCGTTGGACTTCAGCACGGCAATGAATTCGTCCGGCGTGACTCCGGCTTCGGCGGCGGCGAGATCCAAGTCCAGCGGTTCGTCGAACTGAAACGACAACGTGGCAACCGGTTCGCTCTTGGCCAGTCCGGTGAGGCCGCACTTCTTCACGGCTCGCTCGAATCGTTCACGATCTTCCTTGAGCTTCGCGTTGAATTCGGTCTTCTCGACGTACACGGCTTTGACGAATTCCAACACGTCCGACGAGTACGCCGTCGGCTGAGACAGGACGTGATCGCGAATCTGATCGGTTTTGTTGAGTATCCCGCTCCAATGGCAGTTCATGCACGACACGCCGTTGACGACTTCGGGATCGCGGCCGCGCTTGACCGCTTCTTTATCGACAACCACATCGGTTGGACCTTTGTCGATTCGCTTGCCGGTCGCGTCGGTTAGCACATAGCCCTGTAAACCGTTGGGCAGATTAAAAATTATCTCGCCGCCGTCATGCTCGAACCCCTTGGCTCCGCCGGGGCCGGTCGGATTGGCCTTGAGGTTCTGCCGTCGCTGCGGCTGCTGGGGATCGGCCGGCTTGAAGTCGTAGCTCTTCCAGTATGCTCCGTAAGACGAGACGTGCCGCTCCAACAGCCGGTTGCTCTTGGAGACGCCGGACGGAAAGAACCCCGCTCGCACCACGTCGTTGTAGTCCTGCAAGTTCTGTGCGACATCGACGCCCAGCCGCTTCTCCAACTCAGCGATATTGGCCGGGATGTCCAGAATGACGTGATACAGCGGCGGTCGTGACGCCGAGAACACGAACCAATCGGCTCGGACGTGCGGCAGTTCACACTGAGTCATCGCGTAGCATGAAGTCGCCGCCGTGGACGAATAGGTCACGTGATACGGGTCGGCCGCAATGATTCGCGACCAAGCATCGTTCTCGTTCCACTTGTAGTGCCGCAGGTCAATACGCAGAATCGTCTTCGCGGCATCGACGGCGACCGGCACGCGAACCTCGCGCCCCCACGACAAACTGTTGACCAGTTTCGACAACCCCAGCCGATGCGATTCCAGTTGGTTGTCCTCAAAGCCTGCGTTGGAGAGATGCGTCAGCGTGAAGTAGCGATAGAACGGCCGATCGCGCTCGTTGGCCTTCTCCAAATCTTTCAACATCGCGGCCAGCATGTCGGACGGACTGACGAACGCACGCTTGGTCTCGGCCGCGAATGCCGGAACACCCGCCTCGATCCACTGCTTGAGTGTCTCTTTCTCGTTGTTCGCCAACGGCGGGCCGCCATCTGGCATTTCGTTCTTGCGAACTCGCTCGAAGAGTTTCGATTTGTCCGCCGAGCCGGGCACGATCAACTCGCGCATCAACCGCTTGCGGTTCAACACAAAGTTGAAGCCCCCTTCATTCGAACCGCCCTCGCCATGGCACGAGTAACAGCGGTCCTTGAGAATCGCTTGAGCCTTCTTCGCCAAATCAATGGGAGTGTCCGCCGCTCGAATGTCCGGCAAATCGAATCCGAGCCAAGACGACAACAGACCAAAAACCATCAGACAACGAGCGTGACGTCGCATGATCAATACTCCCAGTGGATGTCACAAGCCGTTTTTTGTCTCCACAACAGGCTTACCGATAGGATAACGAGTACACGGCAAGAATCTTCCCGGCATGGTGACAAATACTTCTGCTGCCGGGAGGGGAAAAGGTGGGAGGGGGAAAAGGTCGGGTCTCATTGATTCAATGAGACCCATTTTCTTTGCTTTTCTGTGACCCAATCTGAAGCGAACCAACGGTCATCTCGGCTTTCTGGGACACGGCGATCGAGTCGATCTCCGCAACATTCAGATCAAAACCTTGGGCGCAAAGAAGTAGCCGTTACCGACGCGCCTCGCGTCGGCTGGATGCGAGACGCATCAGCGACGAAGCGGCTCACTCGCCTATGACTTTCACAAGCACTCGCTTGGGGCGGCGGCCATCGAACTCGCCGT
This sequence comes from uncultured Planctomyces sp., assembly GCA_964539995.1. GTDB lineage: Bacteria > Planctomycetota > Planctomycetia > Planctomycetales > Planctomycetaceae > SXKJ01. The sequence goes on along the minus strand of CAZILR010000671.1, from coordinate 214 downwards.
AGAAGATTTGCTCCCACGGGCCGAAGTCGAGCTTGCCGTTCGTCACCGCGACGACGACCTCGCGCCCCATGATCTGCCGCTTGTGGTGCGCGTCGGCGTTGTCCTCGCCCGTGCGATTGTGAGCGTACCGCTGCGGCGACGGATCGAACGGGGCAAGCTCCTCCAGCCATCGCTTGTAGTCTTCGTGCAATCCCGGTTCGTCGTCGTTGATGAA
>CAZILR010000670.1:0-3603 GCA_964539995.1 uncultured Planctomyces sp. | reverse complement strand
GGAACCCGCTGTCTTGGCCGTGCGGCAATCCTCCGCCAGTGTTGCCCATCGTTTGCGGCATGATGACGTGAGCCGGCAAGTCGGTTCGGCGGCCCATCAGATAGCTTGCGACGCAACCGGCATGCGGCGTGATGATGCCACCAGAGAACAACCGCCCCGTCTGCATCATCTGGTGCCCGGTGTCATGCACGGCGGCCCCGGTGTGAAAGCAGCTTCGCACGATGGAAAACTTGTCCGCGATCGCCGCGTGCTTCGGGAAAATTTCGCTGATCTGAATTTCGGGAGACTTCGTGGCGATTGGCTTGAACGGCCCGCGAATCTCGGCGGGAGCATCCGGCTTCGGATCCCACGTCTCAAACTGACTCGGCGCGCCGAGGTTGAAGATCATGATGCAAGAGCGTTCTTCCTTGCCCTTCTCGAATCCGCCGGCCTCTTTGGCTCGGACGGCATCGGCCAGGGTCAGCCCGGTGGCTCCGAGTGCTCCAGCCTGCAAGAAGTCGCGCCGTGTCACTCCGTCGCAAGTGTGAGCCGTTCCTTTGCCGGTGAATTGCAGCATGGTGAACTCCGATTGGGCGTGAGTCTTCAGTTCGGCCGCTCCCTGACGGTCGCGGTACGGATAGTTCTCGCAGCAAGCTTGGCGGATTCTAACATCGGTCGGATTCGGTCACAGCCCGCGCACAAAAAAAGCGAGCGTCGGTTGTCCGACGCTCGCTCGTTTCCATCAAGCCCGGAGGACCGGGCAACTCAACTCAGCCTACTCGGCCGTGCATAGCTCCGCGTGCGACACACCTTCGATCACCACTCCATTCGGATCGCACAACTCCTCGCGGACGATGTTCATGTCCTTCGGAGCTTCAATTCCCAAACGCACCGCGTTGGGACCAATCCGAACAATTGTGACGACCACCTTGTCGCCAACCAGAACCCGCTCACCGACCTTCCTGGAAAGTACCAGCATGTCATTTCTCCTTCCTTAGAACCTTCCTTGTTCGATCGAGTCGGCTTTGAAGTTCGCCTGCCTAGTTCCACCTCGGACGGCACCTCTCGTTTCGCCCCGATCACGTCGCCAACCTGACGACGTCGCCGGGATGATAACACCCTCAAAACCAACCCGCCTAGACCAACCGGCAAAATCTGCCAAGCAGCACCAACAGCCAACCCGAACGCCATAAACGACAGCAGAGCCACCAAAATAGACACCCTTCCGCAGTACAAGCCCAACAAGCCAGCACCAGCAACCTACCGCATCACGACCGCGGCCCAAGACAACACGACCAACAGGCCGGCAGACCGGCAGACCAAAACGACTGCTCAAATCAGAGGCATTTCCATCACAACCGCTTCACCGTCAGCCGGCCGCTTGAATCTTTACTCGTCCAGTCGGATGCTACGCACGCTTTCGGAATGGCTCGAAAAGCTCAGAACGTCACGACATCGGAGCACCAGCATGGTCCGCATCGGCCTGATCGGCATCGGTTTCATGGGAATGACCCACTTTGAAGCGTCCACGAAATTGGAGGCCGACGGGGCATCCGGCCGGCGAAAATTGACCGGCTCCAAGTTGAACGGCGGAGAACTCGTCGCCATCGCCACACGAGACGCCAAGAAACTGTCGGGAGACTGGACTTCGATCCAAGGCAACTTTGGACCACGCGGCAGTTTGATGGACCTGTCGCATGTTGCTGGCTACACCGACTATCGGCAGTTGCTGGCCGATCCGAACGTGGACCTGGTCGATATCTGCCTGCCGACCGATCAGCACGAAACCGTCGTGCTGGAAGCACTCGCGGCCGGCAAGCATGTGCTCGTCGAGAAGCCAATCGCCACGCAGCTTCCCGCAGCGAACCGAATGGCTGAGGCCGCGACGAAAGCGGGAAAGCAGTTGTTGGTCGGCCAGGTTCTGCCGTTCTTCCCAGAGTTTGCTTTCGCCGCTCAAACGGTTCGCGGGGGCAAATACGGAAAACTGCTGGCAGCTCACTTCCGCCGAGTCATCGCTCAGCCGAACTGGTCGAACGACATGAGCGACTTCCGCAAGCTCGGTGGCTGGGGGGTCGATTTGCACATCCACGACAATCACTATATCGGTCTGCTGTGCGGAGTGCCGAAGCAGGTTTTCTCGCGCGGGCTGCTGCAAGAGGGACTCGTTAATCACGTCCACACGAATTACCTGTTCGACAATCCGAATCTCGCGGTGACGGCAGTCAGCGGTGGCATCGCCGCAAAGGGACTAGCGTTCGGGCATGGCTTTGAGATGTACCTCGAACAAGCCACAATCGTGTACGACGCTGGGACGTATGCCGGCGAGTGGGTGGTGAATCGTCCGCTGACGCTGATCACGAACGATGGCTCCGCCGCAAAGCCGGAACTTCCGGGCGGCACCGAGTGGTGCGCCGCGTTTACTGCTGAGCTGCAAGCCGCCGTCGATAGCATCGCGACCAGTCGCGAAGCTCCCGAACTCTCGGGAACGCTCGCGCTGAATGCCTTGCGGCTGTGCGAGGCCGAGCGGCAGAGCATCGCCAGCGGCAAGATCGTGGATGTCGCATGACGTGCAGTCGGAGTAACCCGACGCGTCAGCGAGGGCGAACGCTGAAAGCGACTCCGAAGTAAAAGCGTCTTGGAGCGTTCGCCCTCGCTGACGCTTCGGGTTAATTTGTGGCGCAACGAACTGGACGGGCAGGTTGAAAACCTGCCCCACGACACATGGTTGAAAATCTTCCCGTCCGCACGCACAAGCACAAAGCGTTGACCATTGAAGGTTACTCGCGGGCAGCGGTGCAGAGTTATTGGCGAGTTCCCGAACTGCGGATCGGCTTCGATCTGGGCGGGGCACCGTGGTCGTTCACGGGGACTCCGACGATCTTCATCACGCACGCGCACTTGGATCACATGGCCGCGTTGCCGGCGTTCGTCGCGCGGCGGCGGATGATGAAGATGGAGCCTCCGACAATTTATCTACCGGAGTCCGTGCTCGAACCGACCGAGCTGCTGCTCAAAGTTTGGCAGCGGCTCGACCGAGGCCGCATGAATTGCAAGCTGGTCCCGGTCAAAGCGGGGGACACGATTGAACTCTCGCGCGAGCATCTCGTCACGGCCTTCGCGACGACGCACACGGTCCCGTCGCTCGGCTATCTCGTGTGGGAGCGTCGCAAGACATTGCGTCCCGAAGACTTCGGCATGACGCAGGATCAGATTCGCGACGTCCGGCTCTCCGGCAAAGAGGTTTCTTGGGAAGTTCGCTCGCCGCTGCTTTGCTACACAGGCGACACATCACCGGCCGGACTGGATGCCGAGCCGGATTTGTTCAACGCTCAAATCCTGATCACCGAGGTCACGTTCTTCCGGCCGGAGCATCGCAAAGAAAAGATCCACAAGTTCGGCCACATGCACCTCGACGACATTCTCGAACGAGCCGACAAGTTCAAAAACGAACTGCTGATCTTCGGCCACTTCAGCACTCGCTACAACGAGCGGCAATTCGAGAAGGCATTGCAGCAACGGCTCCCGGCGTCGCTCAAAGAGCGTGTCGTCGCGTGGTTGTAGCCCAGGCCCTTGTGGCCTGGAGGATTCCGCAGAACGCGGACATCACCCGACCCACAAGGGGTC
>CAZILR010000669.1:0-3608 GCA_964539995.1 uncultured Planctomyces sp. | reverse complement strand
CCGCCGTGCCAGTCCTCGATTTGGTGGGTCTCGTGCCTCGACCCACCCTACGCCTCCAGAACTCGGAACTTCTCTCATGTCCTTTCGCAACGAACCACCCACCGACTTCAGCCAAGCCGCGAACCGCAAGGCGTTTCAATCCGCGCTCGACGACGTCAAAACGGAGTTCGGCAACGAGTATCCGCTGGTCATCAACGGGCGCGTCGTCGAGACAAAGGGCGCGATCGTTTCCAGCAGCCCGTCGCATCGCAGCGTGACGGTCGGCAGAGTTTCGTCCGCGACGAAGCATGACGCCGAGAATGCCATTGCCGCCGCGAAGTCTGCGTTCGCCGGTTGGTCGCGCGTCGAACCGAAGTACCGGGCCGAGCACCTCAATCTGATTGCGAAGCAACTCAGCGATCAGCGAATGGAACTCGCCGCCTGGATCGTCCACGAAGTCGGCAAACCGTGGGAGGACGCCGACGGTGACGTCGCTGAAGCGATCGACTTCTGCCGCTTCTACGCCGAGCAAATGCTGGCGATGTCGCAACCGCAACGAGTCGATCTGGCGGGTGAGGAAAACGAGTTCCACTACCGGCCACGCGGCGTGGTCGTCGTCATCGCGCCGTGGAATTTTCCGCTGGCGATCCTGACCGGCATGACCGTCGCCGCGCTGGCGATGGGCAACACGGTTGTCATCAAGCCAGCCGAGCAATCCTCCGTCGTCGCTGCCAAGTTCATGGACATCCTGTTGGAATCCGGCATGCCCGACGGCGTAGTCTATTTCCTGCCGGGCATCGGCGAGGAAATCGGCCCGACGCTCGTGCAAAGCCGCGACGTCGATGTGATCGCCTTCACCGGTTCGCGTGCGGTCGGCCTCGAAATCAATCGGCAAGCCGCCGCCGTCGATATGCACCTGCACGGCGTCAAGAAAGTCATCGCCGAGATGGGTGGCAAGAACGCGATCATCGTCGATGACGACGCCGACCTCGATGAAGCGGTGCTCGGTGTCGTGCAGTCCGCGTTTGGTTACGCCGGGCAGAAATGTTCGGCTTGCTCGCGAGTGATTGTGCTCGAAGGTGCGTATGACTTGTTTCTCGAACGCCTGACCGGAGCCGTGAAGAGTTTGGAACTCGGCCCCGCCGAGAATCCCGGCACGTTCGTCCCGCCGGTCATCGACTCTGACGCCCGCGACCGCATCGCCGAGTTCATCGAGATCGGCTCGCGCGAATTCCGAGTCGCCGTCGCCGGCGAAGTTCCCGCCAAACTCGCGAAGGATGGACACTACGTCGCGCCACACGTCTTCGCCGATGTCACTCCCGATTCGCGACTCGCGCAAGACGAAATCTTCGGCCCGGTGCTCTGCGTGCTGAAGGCGAAGAACCTCGACGAGGCGTTCACGATCGCGAACTCGACCGACTACGCGCTGACCGGCGGCATCTACAGCCGCAGCCCGCACAACCTCGCCCGCGCCCGCCGCGAGTTCCAAGTCGGCAACCTGTACCTCAACCGCCCGATCACCGGTGCTCTGGTCAACCGCCAACCGTTCGGCGGCTTCAAGCTCAGCGGCATCGGCACGAAGGCCGGCGGAGCCGACTACCTGCTGCAATTCGTCGTCCCCATCAGCGTCACCGAGAACACGCTGCGTCGCGGATTCGCACCGAAGACGGATAAAACGTAGGGAGGGACCAACTCGCGGCGTGTGGGCCATCTCGACAAAGCCAGGAAAACTGAGACCTAACGATGGATGCCCTTTCCCTAAACACTGACCGGCCATCTTACAAATTGCGCGAGATTGCCGATTGGCAGCTCAAGGCAGCCGGCAATGAAGTGACCCTTCCCGATTTGCAACGCGGATTCGTATGGAAACCTTACCAAACTGAGAACCTTTGGGACTCAGTGCTACGACGCTTCCCTATCGGCACGTTGATTCTTGCCCCTACTCATGACAGTCCGTTGGAACGACATGAACTTCTGGACGGACAACAACGAGCAACCGCAATTACGTTCGGTTTCTTTGATGCGTGGCAGAGCGATTCCTCCACTGGCAATTTTTGGCGTATCCGCGCGGCACATGTTCCGATTCTGTGGCTTGATCTTGGGGGAGCGGAAAGTCCCGAGGTTGAGTTTGGATTTCGCCTCCTGACTCGCTCTCAACCCTGGGGCTACGAGCGGAAGGACAACCAAACGCCGCTCGCCACGATAGAGCGTCGCAAGTTCCTGATGACGCTCAGCGAACGCCTGTTACCCGAGGAAAAGAGTAAACGATACCTAGAACTCCCATTGACGCGCTTTTGGCCGTGGGACTCCAAACTGCCCGTCCCTTTCGCCTTCCTCCTGCGGTCTTTTGAAGCAGCCGATTGGAAAGCCCATTTATCGTCGCAATGTAAGCGCCATTATCCGAAGCTCACGACGAAACACCCATCACAGCAGGCATATCCGAAACAAGTCGACGAGTTTCTCAGTAGTCCGAAAGCAGAAGAACTGAAGAGCAGAATATGGTCTGCGATCCAGGAAACGAACGTCCCGATTCTGAATGTTCCGCGTGAAATTCTTCAGCGGAAGCCTCGCGCATCTGCCGCAAGTCAAGATGGTGACGATGATGTCCCCGACGATGTTGAGACACTTTTCGTTCGGATAAACTCGGCTGGAACCCCTCTCGCCGGCGAAGAACTTATCTATTCCATTTACAAGTCGATCTTTCCTGGAACGATCAACCTAGTGGAGAAGGCGGGTGCCAACTTCATGCTGCCGTCACGGCTGGTGTCGCTCGCGACGCGCATCGTCCAAGCAGACATTCAGCGGCAACCTCGAAACCCAAAATCCAAAACCGACGGCATTGCATTGCCTCAGAAGTCCCGGGTTAAGGAATTTCGAGGGCTTATTTACAACAGGCGGTCCTCATTCAAAAAGCGACTACAGAAGTTCATTTCATCGCTGGAAGAAAGAAACATCTTCAAAGAGGCATTATACGTTCTGTGCGGAGCAGAGAGCTTCCAATTACCATCCGCCCTTGCGGTGGACATGGCCAGGCATTCTCCCGAGATTCTGTTCGTTCTGATTTATCGGCTTCACCGCGACGATAAAATCGTCCTCGGGTCCGAGCAGCATCGGGAGGTGCTCGGCTTCCTAACTGCCTTATCTTGGTTTGGGCGCGGGGAAAAGCTCAGAGATCATGACCAATGCCTTAAATATTTGTGGCGAGATCTCCTGTGTGCGGACCAGAAGGCATTTTGGTGTCAGTCAGTGCTGAAAAAAACCATCCAGCCACGCAACGACCAGCTTGTAATGCTTCCTTTGTTACCGCCCCCCCGGCTTTCCAAGTTCCTTTCCAAAGACATCATTGAGAAGGGTAAGCCGTGGGATCAGCTTGAGCCCCCACCAAATTCCTACATTAGCCGATGGTACAAGACCCATTACAAGGGTGGCCGTGCGGGATTCGCTACCGAAGCTTGGTGGTCGTTCCTGGACAAGCTATGGGGGCAGCGGGGGCTCGTGCTGTATGCGCAGCGCGAGTTCGTGGGCAAGTGGTTTGCTGACTTCAACCACGTTGGTGTGCAGAATCTCGAAGATACGAATTGTCCGTGGGATTGGGACCACATCCACGCGCAAAAACTTATCAAGCGTAA
>CAZILR010000668.1:0-3611 GCA_964539995.1 uncultured Planctomyces sp. | reverse complement strand
CGTTTCGCTCCCGTGCTGGGAGCTTTGGTTTGGTTGGCGTCGGCGAGTCCGGTGTCCGCTCAATGGGTGCCCTTCCGAGGTATGTTCGGCGGCCCGTGCAATTCGTGCGGCCCGGTCTACCAGTCAGCGGCATTCACACCGACTGGCTGCGGCGGAGCCTGTGGAGTCGCTCCGGTTGCCTACAGCAATCCGTGTGCGTGTGCTCCGGCAGTGAGTTGTGCCCCGGCGATGGTCGCTCAGCCCGTGACCGAGACGGTCATGCAGCAAGTCCCCGTCACCGAATACCGCCAGGTGCGGCAGACGGTTCGCAAGCCGATCATGCAGACGGCCTACGTCGATCAGCCTTGCACCGAGTATCGCCAAGTCGTCGAGCAAAAGACGGTCAGCGTGCCGACTTGCTCGTACCAGAACGTCACCGAGTGCCAGACGGTCCAACGCAACTGCGGCCAATGGGTCACGAAGTGGCACTGCAATCAGAAGATCAGTCCGTGTGAGTACGACAATCGTCCCGGCTTCATGGGTGAGATGAACCGTATGAGCTTCGCGGCTCGGCAAGCGCTCACGCCATCACAGTACGCAACTCGCGAGTACGTTCAGCAGACCGTGGCTCAGCAAGTGCCAGTGACTCGTCGAGTCGCGATTCAAGGGACCAAGCAGGTCACTTACAACGTCCCGCGCACCGTCGCGGTTCAGACGACTCGCAAAGTCGCGGTCAACACGATGAAGTACGTCGATGAAGAAGTCGTTGTGATGCAACCGGTGACGGTCGTGAAGTCGATCCCCACAACGCGAACCAGCTATCGCCTCGTTCCGGCCGGCAGTGCTCTAGCCGTGGCACCAGCAAACACGGACACTGCGTTGCGTCCGACTCCGGAACCGGCATTGCCGAAGACGAAGTCCGCGACACGCGAATCCGACAAGACTCCATCGACCAAGCCGAGCGATACCAGTCGCGGTGCGGTCGATGAATTCGATGACAACAAACCCAGCCGCGCGACCAACGATTCCACCCCGGCCAGCACGGTTCGGTTCGTCGCGGCGAAGGCTCCGGCGTCGGCTCGCGTTGCGGGCTGGCGACCCACGCGAACAGCGTCCGTCGAGAAGATTCCGCTTCCAACCCCGACGATCTCCGTTGCGGAGGCCGTTCGGTAACGAAACATCGGTTGGACTTCTCCAGTCTGACCGAATGCCGGGGCTGACAGGATGTCGGCCCCACGGAAGGCGATGGACAAGGATGTCTGTCGCCGGTCTTTCCTGAAAGTTTCCAGGTGTTCTCTCCAACCTCCTGTCATCGAGATCGCTGAACTCTCTCCCTCAGCCTCGGTGACAACCAACGACAAGGTCACGTCTCTCCTCTCCCTCCTCCCTCCGGTTCCTCAGAATCTCTCTCCCTCCCTCGCGGTGTCGGCATCAGCCCGGCTCCCAAGACAAATTCCCTCCCCACCGACCCGGTCTCTTCTCCAGAGACCGGGTTTCCTTTTTTGGGGGGGCGGATTTGAGATTTGAAATTTCAAATTTGAGATTTCAAATTTCAAACCTCAAACGATGCCGCTCAAGCCGCTTCAAGCTGATCCGCTGTGAGGCATGCCATCGTGTAGAGCAGGCGTTGTTCTTCGCAGCGTTTGAGATAGTCCGGTGGCATCGCAGAGATCACGGCGTCTTCGAACTCGATGATGAATTTCTGGTTCGGCTTCTTGCCGTTGAGCTCCAGAATTGTCGCCGTCCAGCCGGCAAACGAGACATCGGCAAAGTCGGGAGATGTGACTCCGTCCTTCACTCGCACGCGCGAGCCGATCGCCAATTTTCCGGTAGAAGAGTTACTCATGCGGACTCGTCGCTCCTGCCTCGCGAAAAACGTGACGGATGCTGTCAGCATCCGCAATCCCGACACAAGCTGCGTCGGCCACGTTTTCGGGCGGCGGAATATAGTTTCCCGTCCGACGAGCGCAAAGCGTTGCGTGCGACCGTGTGCGGCTCGCCACATCCTTGACGCTTGAGGACGTCGCCGGGAAGCTCCGCCCTTGAGTGATGGAGCACCGTTGGCGAACTCAAGGGATCGGAATGCCTCATGCCTGAAACTGCTGCTGCCACCGATCGCTGTTGGGTGGGATTTGATCTCGGTGGCACCAAAATGTTGGCCATCGCCACGGACGAGAAGTTCCAACCGATCGCACGCCGACGCCGCAAGACGCGCAGCGAAGAGGATAACTCGATCGGCATGGGCCGAGTCATCAACACGATCGAGAAGGTTCTCGAAGAGGCCGGCATCACTGCCGATCGACTGGCCGGAATCGGCATCGGCTGCCCTGGGATGCTCGATCTCGATCGCGGCATCGTGCGCGACGCCGGGAATCTCGGCTGGGAAGATGTCCCGGTCCAAGCTCAGTTGGAGAAAGCCTTCGGCTGTCCGGCGGTCGTTCTCAACGACGTCGATGCCGGCGTGTACGGCGAATACCGTTTCGGAGCGGTTCAAGACGCGCACACTGCGATCGGCGTCTTTCCCGGCACTGGAGTCGGCGGCGGCATGGTGTACGAAGGGAAAATCTTTCGCGGCAAAAATTGTTCGTGCCTCGAAATTGGCCATGTGCAAGTGATGGCCGACGGCCCTCGGTGCAGTTGCGGGCGACAAGGTTGTCTCGAAGCGGTCAGCAGCCGCTTGGCAATCTCGGCGGCTGCCGCCCAAGCGGTCTTTCGCGGTCAAGCTCCGAAGCTCGCGGAACTGACGGGCACCGACTTGGCCAACATCCGCAGCGGCATGTTGGTCGAGTCGATCAAAAAGGGCGACAAGGTCATCGAGCAAATCATCAAAGATGCCGCCACTCATCTCGGCACGGCGATCGGTGGATTGGTCCATCTGCTCGCGCCCGACATGATCGTCCTGGGCGGGGGACTGGTTGAAGCGATGCCGGACTTGTACATCGAACAAGTCTCGTCGGCCGCGAAGAAGTGGGTGCTGCCGGCGTACGCCAAGACTTACGAGATCGTCGCCGCAAAGCTCGGAGACGACGCGGTCGCACTCGGAGCCGCCGCCTGGGCGGAAGCGACGATCGCGGCGTAGTTCGCGACTACTCTTCCATCACCTGCTTCTCTTTCGCCGCCGCTTCGTCGTTGACCATCCCTTCGTACTTCTTGGTCAAATTCTGAACCTCTTCCTTGGTCGCCGTGCAGAGGTCTTCCGTGAGAACCTTGTCCTTCTCGGACGTGTCGGCATGTTTGTTGGCATCGCGGCGGACGTTGCGGATCGAGACTCGCGCCTCCTCGGCAAACTCTTTGACACGCGAGACCAGTTGCTTGCGGCGGTCGGTTGAAAGCGGCGGGATGTTGAGCCGAATGACGCGGCCGTCAATTTTCGGCGCGAGCCCGACATCGCTGGATTGAATCGCCTTGCCAATCGCGGCCACGTTCCCTTGGTCGTAGGGTCGAATCATGATCTGCTGCGGCTCAGGGACACTGACTTGAGCGATCTGCTTGAGCGGCGTTTCCGAGCCGTAGACTTCGACGCGGATGTTGTCCACAAGTCCGGGGGTGGCTCGGCCGGTGCGCAGTCCTTTGATCTGATTGCGAAAGTTGGTCGCGGCTTTTTCCATTCGCTCTTCGCAGTCCAGCAGAAT
>CAZILR010000667.1:0-3618 GCA_964539995.1 uncultured Planctomyces sp. | reverse complement strand
TGCTCTGCCTCGCGGGAGCGAGGCAGCTACGTTCACAGGAATCGTTGCGGCTACCTACTTTCCTTCACTCGGCTTTGCCGACTGCTCTTGGATGAACTCCCGCGACCGAGCGATCACTTCATCGTTGATTCCCATGTGGCCCATTTCTGGATAGCGATGGAATTTGTGCCGTGCTTCGGCCTTTTGAAGAACCTCGATCATCGTCAGCGCGTTCGCGATCGGCACCGACTTGTCATTATCGGAATGCAGAATCAGCAGCGGCTTCGATGTCTTGGTCACATGCTTGGTTGGTGAGGCATAGGCCCGTGCCTCGGCAACATCCACTCCCGGCGGTGTCCACAAGGCCCCCCAATCGAGAGCCACCAGATCGTAGGCCGCCGCAACGCTGATCGCCGCGCGGAAGTCGTTGCTCTCTTTCTCCCAGCCGCCAGTTCGCGGATACGTTCCGTCACCGAGTGTCGCCGCCAACGAGACCATGTGGCCTCCTGCCGACTGCCCCATCAAAAAGATGCGGTTCGTGTCGATGTTGAATTCCTTCGCGTGCGCGTGGACGTAACGGATCGCGCACTGGAAGTCCTGGTAACAGGCCGGAGCTGGCGTGGAATTCTTCAGGCGATAGTCGATCGACATGGCGAAGAAGCCAAAGCCTGCCCATTGCTCAACCTTGATCGTCGAAGCATCTTTCTTGTGTCCGCCGACCCAGCGTCCACCGTGAACCGAGATGAGCGCCGGCAGCGGCTCCGTTGATTCGGGATAGGCGATATCCGCCAACAACCCCGCGCCATGCACTCGGCCGTAGACGACATCTTCTCGAACGACAACCTTCGAGGCTGTCTTCTCGTCCGCTTTGCTGACTTCACGCTCGCTGAAGCTGTTTGTGACCAATGCTGCCACGAGCAACCCACAAACCATCCACGCGATTCTGCATCGTGTCGTCATGCTGCACCTGCCTTGTCGAGAACGGAGTATTGAATTGGCCTCGGACCCACGAACCATCATCGGCAACCGCGATGACCGGCACAACCTTGTGCCTGCCACACGAACCCGAAGCGTCAGCGAGGGCGAACGCTTCACAGACTCCCGATCATCGTCGCTCGGAGCGCCCGCCCTCGCTGACGCTTCGGGTTAGTTTTCCGCAGGCGATTCCCGAACGACGGGAATCGTGCAGTCGATGACCAACCACGACAGAGCACACAGCGCGTACGTCACACCCACGATGACGAACACCGGCCGCCAGCCGTAATGTTCGGAGACGGGGCCGAAAATCATCGGCGCGGCGATCAGCGCGATGCCGGCGATCGAATTGCTGAACGCGTAGACGGATGCCGTCGCTTTGCCGCCGATGTCGGTGATGACCCCCAAGTTGGTGGTCAGGCTCCAGTCGCCGAACAGCTTCACGAAGAACAGGATCGAGCAGAACACATACGGCCGGTCGAAGAAGATCAACGCGACGAACATCAACACTGCGGCTAGTCCTTTGCCGACGAACGCCACGCCGACTCGCGACCAGCGGCGGTTGCCCGTGCGAGCGATCAAGAAATCGTTGAGCATCCCGCCGGTCACTCCCGCAACCGCTCCCCCCAGCAGCGGCAAGGCGGAGTAAATCCCCATCTCTTTGAACTTCAGCCCATGCACCTGCGACAGGAACAACGGAATCCAGTTGGAGTAAATGTTGTCAGCGAACGTGCTCAGCACATTCTGAAGGCTCAGCCAGATCAGATTCATCAGTGAGCGTGGAGTCATCGATCGCAACGTGGCTCGGAAACCCAGAGCTGGAGTTGCTCCCCTCAAACCTGCTTCGCCTTCAATCAGTCGAGCTTCTACCTCGTTGACGCCTGAATGCTCGCGCGGCGAGTTGCGGAACACGACCACGAACAGCAGCACGTTCACTACCCCGACGCCAACGAGAATCCAAACGGCGCTGCGCCAATCGAGTCCACACACTCCCAGCAACAACGTCGTGAAGACGACCGAGGAACTCAGAGCACCCAGCCGGCCGGCCAAAACGCCGACGCTTCCCTGCAAGGTCGTGCGAACAGCGGGCGGATACCAAGTTCGGGCGACTCGGCTCAGGCAGGCATAGACCGCCGACTGGCCGGTCCCCAATGCTGCTCGCGACAACCACAGCCAGCTCACCGACGGTGCCCAGGCCATCAATCCCATCGCGGCGCACCACAGGACGATCAAGCCGGTCAGTACCAAATGCACGCCCAGTGCATCGGCCGCGATCCCCAACGGAAACTGAAAGCCCGCGTAGCACATCGAGAATGCCGAGTCGAGCTGACCAAGCTGTGTGTTGCTCAGCTTGTATTCCTCGGCCAGCGTCGGCTTGATGAACGCGAAGACGTAGCGGTGCAAATACAGCAACGCCGAGATCGCGAAGGCCAACGAAAAAACACTCCAGCGAACGTTTGTCGGTTTGACAGCGGATGAGACGTCGGTGTTCGCCATGTCGAGCAGGCTCGTGGTTCAGCAGTCGAGTCGGTACTTCCGCAGCTTGTCGAGATCGACCTCGATGCCCAAGCCGGGCTTAGTCGGCACAGCGATCGTTCCCGATTGGATTTGAAACGGCTCGCTGATGATGTCGTCTTCGAGACCGTAATACGTCGTGTCGTTCGCCAACGAGTACGCCGGTCCCGATGCCGCGACGTGCAGCATCGCTGCCGTCTTCGGGCCGAGGTCATGACCGCAGTGCATGATGCACGGCACACCAGCCGCTTCGCAGACATGCCCGATCTTCACGCAGGGAAGAATGCCACCGGCGATGTGCGTGTCGGGCAGAATGAACTCGGCGGCGTCTTCGCGCAGGATCGCCATCACGCTCGCCGGATCGGTGACGCTTTCGTTGAGCGCGATCGGCACGCGAGTCTGACGCCGCAGGCTCGTCGCGTCCGACAACGGCTCGGCCGGGATCGGCTGTTCGAGGTACTGCAAGTTGTACTGTTCGAGTTGCCGACAGAGTTCCGTCGCTTGTTGCGGCGAGTACGCTCGGTTCGGATCAATTCGCAAGTTCAACCGATCGCCGACGGCATCCCGGATGCCGCGCACCATTTCGAGATCCTCGATCATGTCAGCCCCGGCCTTGGTCTTCAACGTGCCGAAACCCATCTCGACGTACCAGCGAGCGAACTCGCCGGCTCGTTCGTAAGTTTGAATCCCCATGCACGCAGCGACTTCAACGCGCGGCCGAATGACGCCTCCCAGCAGTGCTGCAACCGGCAGACCGACCGCCTTGCCGCAGATGTCCCACAGCGCGAGTTCGATGCCCGACTTCAATCGCGTTTCAAGCGGACAGTCTCGATGAAACACCGCGATGTTCTGCGGATCGCGACCGATCAGCCACTCGCGAGCTTGCTGCTCGCTCCGCCGCCCGCTGAGGTTCGGCAGGAAGTTGACGTTGTGCTCACCCCAGCCAATCAGTCCCGCGTCGGTCTCGACCCGCACGATACCGCTCTGCGTCGTCGAGCTGCTGCGAATGTGCGACCGATACGGAGCCAACGGCGCAGTCTGCGGCACTTCGACAATCGTTACAAAGACGTCGGTCACTCGCATGAGCACGGTCCTCGTCACACTAGGCCTCAAACAAGCGATGTCCACCAACCCCACCGAGCTTGTCTC
>CAZILR010000666.1:0-3628 GCA_964539995.1 uncultured Planctomyces sp. | reverse complement strand
CCGAAATCACTCGCGGTGAATTGCCGTCGATCGAACGACCACTCGCGACCGAATTGGCCTTCGGAGTCGTGCGTCGCAAGAACACGCTCGACGCGCTGCTGGCCGCCGCGGTCAATCGACCGCGCGAGAACGTCGAGCCGGCGTTATGGATGTTGCTGCGTCTGGGCGCGTATCAACTCGCGCTGTGCGACGGAGTGGCCGACTACGCGGCGATTTCCGAGACCGTTGAGCTTGGCCGCTGGCTCGGCCGGGACGATTGGACCGGCTTCGCGAACGGTTGCCTGCGCAGCATCACACGATTGATCACCGAACAGTCGATCGACGGCCCGTCGCCGTTCGCTCTGCCGCTGACTGGTGGTCGATACCGCCGGCTGTCGCAGCCGATCTTCGCCAATCCCGCCGAAGGCGGACTGTCGTACATTTCAAAAGCCTTCAGTCTGCCGCACTGGTTGGTTGAGCGTTGGGCCGAGCGATTCGACTTCGAGGAATTGTGTCGGCTCGGCTTCTGGTTCAACACGCCTTCGCCGCTGTGCCTACGGGTCAATCGGCTGCGCACGAATCGCGACACACTGCTTGCGAAGTTCGCGGAAGCCGGCATCTCCGCGCGAGCGGGCGATTTGCCAACCTCGATTCGGCTCGATTCACCGACGCGCATTGACCTGTTGCCGGGCTTCGCCGAGGGCGAGTTCGTCGTGCAAGACGAATCCGCTCAGCAAGCAGCCGAGTTCCTCGCGCCGCAACCGGGTGAGACGGTGCTCGATCTGTGCGCCGCGCCGGGCACGAAGACGACGCACCTCGCCGAGTTGATGCGCAACGAAGGCCGTCTCATCGCGACCGACAGCAGCGAAAGCCGGCTGAAACTCGTGCCGCAAAACGCCGAGCGATTGGGACTGACGATCATCGAGACCGCCGTCGTCACGCTCGAAGGAACGGACATCCCGCCCGGCCCGTTCGATGCGATTCTGATCGACGCGCCGTGCTCGAACACCGGAGTGCTCGGCAAGCGACCCGATGCTCGCTGGCGCATTCAGCCGGATGACCTCGAAGAGCTGTCTCGCATTCAACTGCTGTTGCTGCTCGCCGCTTCCGACCGGCTGAAGCCGGGCGGCCGGATTGTTTATTCGACGTGCAGCATTGAGCCGGACGAGAACAGCTCCGTCGTCGAAGCGGCATCCCACTTTCGACCGAAGCTGAAGATCATCGAGCAGCGCGAACTCACGCCTGGGCGAAGTGCCGACGGTGGGTTTCAGTGTTTGTTGCGAGCCGAATTGTAGCCATCACGTTCCGCGTGATGAGCCTTTGGGACGCGGCAACGATCGCTTCAAACGACTTCGAGGTTCGATCACAAAAGGCTCATCACGCTGGAGCGTGATGGCTACTGACCTCACACCAGCTCGCTGATCGGCGCGCCGGTCGCGAGGATCGGCATCGGGCGGCCTTGGTGATCCGGGAAGGCGTGCTCGGTGTTGATGCCGAGGTGCTGGAACATCGTCGCCCAGAGATCATTCGGCTCCAGCGGCCGGTCCTTCGGATGTTCGGCCTTGCTGTTCGTCGAGCCGACGACCACGCCGGTCTTCAAGCCGCCGCCGCTGACGAGGATCGACATCGCTTGCGGCCAGTGATCGCGGCCCGGTTGCATGACTTTCGTTTGCGAGCCGATCGTGGAGTTGATGCGCGGAGTGCGGCCGAACTCTCCCGTGACGATCAGCATCACCTTCTTGTCGAGGCCGCGGTCGTAGAGGTCGTTGACCAGCGCGGCGACAGACTGGTCAAGCATCGGCAGCTTCATCAACAGGTCCGTGAACATGTGGCAGTTCACGGCGTGAGAGTCCCAGTTGTAGGTGACTCCGAATGGGAACTCTTTGCCGGGGCACGGATTCTCCATCGTGACAGTCACGAAGCTGGCTCCCGCTTCCGCCAGTCGCCGTGCGAGGAGTGCTCGCTGGCCGTAGACGTTGCGGCCGTAGCGATCGCGTGTCTCGGGAGATTCTTTGGTGATGTCGAAGGCGTCACGGCACTTGTTGCTCGTCAGCAGGTCCAGTGCCTTGCGATTGAACTCGTCGAGCGAGGCCATCGCGCCGAAGCGATCGGTGTCCTTGCGGAGCTTGTCGATGCCGCCCAACAGAGTGACTCGATCATCCAGCCGCGTCTCGATCGACTTCGAGACCGACAGGTTCTGGACCTCGAACTTTGAGTCGTTCGGGTCGCCCCAAAACGTGAACGGGTGGGTGGTCGGCGGCAAGTACGCACTGCCAAAGCTGAACGTGTCGATATTCTGCCGTCCGCCATCGGTGCCGCAGATGTAATTCGGCATTCCGACGTTTTTCGACTCGCGCATCTTGGCGACCACCGAGCCAACCATCGGGTGATCGTTCACAAAATCGACCGGCGAATTCGGATCGCGGCCGGTCAGGAATTTTTTGTGACCGCCGCCGTGATCCGCGAAGCCGTGTGAGACCGAACGAATGAGCGAGTACCGCTGGGCCGTTTTCGCCAGCAACGGCAAGTGCTCGCAGATGTCGAGGCCAGGGACGGTGGTCGGGATCGGCCGGAATTCGCCGCGATACTCCAGCGGAGCTTCCGGCTTCAGGTCGAACGTCTCTTGATGTGGCGGGCCGCCCGGCAACCAGACGAAGATGACCGACGTGTCCGAGTCGGCACCGACGGCATTGGCGGCTTCGGCTCGCAGCCGCAGCATGTTGCTCAAGCCGAGGGCTGCGAATGCGGTCGAGCCAATTTCCAAGAATCCACGGCGTGAGATCGGGCCAGGACAAAACTTCGTGGCAGGCATGGCGAGAAGACTCCGGCGGGGGAGGGTGAGTCAGCCTTTTTAGGCTGACTCGGCAGGCAGGTGCGGCCGATTGCGATTTGAAGTCGCTGGTCGTTCGGGTCAGCCTGGGAAGGCTGGCCTGCAGAATATCGGCCAAATTCACGAAACAAACTAACGCCATCTGCGGCTCGGATCAATCTTCGTCCCGGTCGGTGGACCGATTCCACGGGGAGTGCCGTTAGTCATGACGGCCAACTCTTTGAAGACCTCACCGGAGTGTGTTGCAGAGAAACAAGGGGCACGAGCAGCTCGCGTTGAGAACGATTTCATCGACTCGCACATTTTCTCAAAATTCACTGGCCGATCCCCCTTGTCCCATTTTGCGGACCTTTGATATTGTCCCTGCTTCACCCCCGGCTCGATGGGGTTTCAGACAACGATTCGCATGGCAAGGAGGCCATCGTGAGTTGGATTCATGCACCGCAACAGGCATTGAAGGTCCAGATTCGTTGGTTGATTCGGCGCGATATGCCCGAAGTGCTCGATATCGAGCGCCAAAGTTTTGAATTCTCCTGGACCGAAGAAGATTTTCTCTGCTGCCTGCGACAGCGAAATTGCATCGGCATGGTCGCCGAATACAACCATCGCATCGTCGGCTTCATGATTTATGAGCTGCACAAGGCGAAGCTGCATGTGCTGAACTTCGCCGTCGATCCCGAATTCCGCCGGCAGGCGATCGGATCGCAAATGATCGAAAAGCTGGTGGACAAGCTCTCGCAGCAACGCCGCCAAGAAATCGTGCTGGAAGTCCGCGAATCGAACCTTTCCGCGCAGCTCTTCTTCAAGAAGATGGGCTTC
>CAZILR010000665.1:0-3631 GCA_964539995.1 uncultured Planctomyces sp. | reverse complement strand
CGCTCGAAACGAGCTGGTCCCACCCTACATGGCCGCTGACTCAGCCGACGGCTAACTCCTCGTCGCGGACGTCGGTCACGAACATGCAGCCGGGGCTGTGCGTGATGACCAGCGGCGGCTTCGCAGCCATGATCGCCGCTTGAGGCGTCACGCCACAGGCCCAGAACACCGGCACTTCGTCGGAGTGGACCGGCACTGAGTCGCCGAAGTCCGGTTTTGAAATGTCCACGATGCCGATCGCCGACGGGTCGCCAATGTGGACCGGCGCACCATGCACCGACGGATAGCGCGATGTGATCTGCACCGCTCGCACGGCATCGCTCGGAGTCAGCGGACGCATCGAAACGACGAGCGGCCCGTGAAACACTCCGGCTGAGCGACACGCGATGTTCGTCCGAAACATCGGCACGTTGACGGAAAGTTCGATGTGCCTGACCGGCAACCCGGCTCGCAGCATCGCAGCCTCGAACGTGAACGAGCAGCCGATGACGAAGCTCACGAAGTCGTCTTGCCAGTACTGAGCAATGTCGGTCGGCTCATCGACCAGTTCGCCGTTTCGCCAAACGCGGTAGCGCGGCAGATCGGTTCGCAGATCGGCATCCGGAGCAACATGCCGTGGCACCGGGTCGCCCGGCTCCGTCACGTCGAGCAGCGGACAGGGCTTCGGATTCCGCTGGCAGAACAGCAAGAAATCAAACGCCAACGCCTTCGGCAGCACGACCAGATTCGCCTGTGCGAATCCGTCGGCCAGTCCACAAGTCGGAACTGTCCACGAACCGTCTTGGCAAGCGGCACGCACGGCGGCTCCCGTCAAGAATTTGTCATTGGCCATTTGACTGCTCTTTCGACGGACCTTCGTCGGACGATTCCGTGATGCGAAGAATTTGATCGCAGGCGACGTTGTTCAAAGTCTGCGTGCGTCCAGACGGCCAGCGAATCGTCAACGAGTCGAGTTGCTGGACCTCTCCCAAACCCCAGTGGATGCGAGAGTCTTTCGAGGACAAGTAACTGGCGGCTGGTGAGACTTCACTTCTCCAAATGGTCGCGCCAGATTTTCCCACGGCTCGCGCACCGTAGGCGAACACATTCGGCGACGCCGCGTGAAGATCGAGCTTGAGCCAATGGTTTTTTGATTCGGTCAGGTTCCGCAGCAGCACCGGCGAACCTTCGTAATCGACCGCGAGAAAATCGACACGTCCGTCGTTGTCGAAATCGACGGACGCGGAACCGCGTCCGACAAGTGGGCGAGCGACTGAAGGGTGCAGCGCGGGGACTACGTCGATGAACGTCTTGCCCGAATCATTCCGCATCAGCATCGTCGGCTGTCGGTAGGAAACATCCGGTTCCGCCTCGCTGACGTTGTCGTAAACGTGCCCGTTGATAAACGCCAAGTCCGGCCAGCCGTCGTTGTCGAAGTCGAGCCAATTGGCACCAAACCCCAAACGATTCTTCGTGGCCGCTGAGACTCCGATCCGATCCGCCGTATCTTTGAAACTCAACGGCCCCTGATTGCGAAACACGGCGAACGAGAGATGCTGAAAATTCGAGACCGCCAGATCGAGCAACCCGTCGCGATCGTAATCCCCCCAGTCCGCCGCCATCGCCGCCATCGCCACCAAACCGCGACTGAACGCCAAACCCGACGCGACACCGAGATTCTCGAACCGCATCTCACCCAAGTTGTGCATCAGGTCCGCATCGACGCCGTCATTGCCGACATAAAAATCGACGCGTCCGTCGTCGTCCAAGTCGGCAAACGCCAGCACCAAGTTGACTCCGTGAGTCAGCTTCATCCCGGTCTCACCCGGCTGCATCTCGAAGGCTCCGCGTCCAGTGTTGCGCCAAATCTCGCCGTATTCAGGCGGGTATTCCTTGGGAGGACATCCCGTCAGAACTCCACGCTCGAATTCGCAGTACTGCTTGGAGTCGGGACCAAACACGACGTAATTCAGAACCACCAAGTCCAGCCAGCCGTCGCCGTCCAAGTCCATGAAGCCGGCGCTCGATCCCCAATGCTCGTGGTTCTGCGGATCAAGCCCCGTGCTCTCCGTCACGTTCTCGAAGCGTTGGCCTTCGACATTGCGGACCAGAGCCAAGCGATGAAATCCCGTCAGCAACACATCGAGCCAACCGTCCCCGTCGTAGTCCGCGATCGCACAGCCCGTCCAATCCGCATCGCCGTCCCACTTCAAACCGCGAGCCGCCGTGACATCCTCGAACGTCCCCCGACCGCTGTTGCGATAGAGCACCGGATGTGGATCAGCGACCAACAAAATGTCTTGCCAACCATCGTTGTCGAAATCGAACGCCGCGCAGCCACAGCCGAACGCCTCGTTCGCTCGCATCGGCCGAGGCTGCTGCGGCCAGACATGCGTCAGCCCCACTCGTTGAGCGACATCCTCGAATCGAACACCCTGCGGATCGACCGGCTTCACGACCGGCACGACGGAATGAGGTCTCACCGGAGCCTTGTCTTTGGCGGAATCGCAACCGCTCACCAGACTGAGCAGACAACAGCCGCTGACGACAACCAACCGATTGAGGTACGCGATCATCGAGAATTCGCCGATGCCATTCGCCAAGACAATGCTCCGCCGAGACTCCACCGAAAACCAGCAGGACGGGCTTCCCAGCCCGTCATTCCAAACGTGACGGCCTCGGAAGGCCGTCCTACGTTTTGGGTTTTCTGTCAGAGCCGAGTATCGTAATCACTCGCCGGTCGCCCACCACCAGATTGATGACCACTCTCCAACGAAAGTCTTCCCATGACCACAGCCCACGTCGAATGGATCGGCATCAGCCCCGGCAATCGGCAGCCGATCGAACCGCGTGACGAAGTCATCGTCGCGGTCGGCACCGGCATTGACGGCGACTATCACTCGAAGAGGAAGCCGGGCGGCGATCGACAAGTCACGCTGATTCAGGCGGAGCACTTCGCCGTGATCGCGGCCAACACCGGCCGAGACTCCGTCAGCCCCCGAGACTCCGTCAGCCCGGAGTTGTTCCGCCGCAACATCGTCGTGCGCGGCATCGAGCTGACCTCGTTGATCGGCCGCCGCTTCCGCATCGGCGAGGCGCTGCTCGAAGGGACCGGCCCCTGCACCCCCTGCTCACGCATGGACGAAAACCTCGGCCAAGGCGGCCGCCTCGCCATGAAAGGCCTCGGCGGCCTGACCGCAAAAGTCATCGAGCCGGGGGCGATAAAAATTGGAGACGAGTTACGACCAATAGTCGCATGAATCATGGCCAACGCTCATGATGGTGCCGTCCACGCAAACACTCCGACGCTTCGGTAAAAGAGCAACAGCCAAGCTGTTCTGTTGAGGTCGCTAATATCGCGGGTGTAACGGCACTGAAAAACTGAGTCTCCGTATGTCACATAAGGCGGCATCTTTTCAACAATCGACTGAAAATTAGGGTCGTCCCAGAAACTGCGATTTGACCAGACGCCAACTGAGTAGTCATCAGGAAGACGGCTCTTGTACACATGAAAGAACAGCCCTCGCACAATCTTCTGAATGAACCTTGTGAATTTCGCGAAGTCGAACGGCACAGTGAATCCAATCTCGGTAATAAGTCCGCTCACTGATTGCTTGAGAGACGGACGCTGATTGACGAGGAATGGACGAAT
>CAZILR010000664.1:0-3633 GCA_964539995.1 uncultured Planctomyces sp. | reverse complement strand
GTGCAGCCGTTTCTTGTGGCTTCAAGCGTAATGGCCGTCATGGCGCAACGCCTTGCGAGAGTGCCTTGCCCTAAATGTCGTGAGCCCATTACTCCGGATCCAGGCGAGCTTGAGGCCTTCAGCATTTCTCGCGAACAGGCAGCCGCCGCAACTTTTATGAGAGGCCGCGGATGCAATCACTGCCAGCACACCGGATATCGCGGCAGAGTTGCCGTATTCGAGTTGATGACAATGAACTCTAAACTCCGCGAGATGACTTTTAACCGCGAACCCGCACAGAACATCCGCCGCCAAGCAAGATTAATGGGAATGAGGTCTCTTGCCGAGGACGCAACCGACAAAGCACTAAAGGGAAATACAACATTGCTCGAGGTTGCCAGACTTCAAAAGGCTGTCGATTGATTTTCTGCTTGCGAAACTCATTGATGGAATTTGTTGCCTCGCCGTCTTAAATGAACAAAATGATCTCCGTCTCGTGAGAAGGAGGAATATATGGCTTCAATTCAAATCGACAAACTACTCGAAACCGTGGTCAAAGAGCGCGTAAGCGATCTTCACATCTCATGCGGCCAACCACCAGTTTGCCGGGTAGGTGGCCACATGGTCCGGTTGGAGACAAAGACGCTCGAACCCGAAGATACGGTCTCGCTGATGAAAAGCATCACCCCTGAGCGCAACCAACAGGAGTTGCAAGAGGTGGGCACTACAGATTTCGGATTTGCTTTTGGCACGAAGGCCCGTTTTCGGGTTTCAGTGTTCAAGCAAAAAGGCAAGATATCAATGGTGCTCCGAAGAATTCCGACCGACTTTCTCACGTTCGAGCAACTTGGTTTGCCGCCCGTGATCGTCGATTTGATCCAGCGGCCCAGAGGACTTTTTCTTGTGACAGGACCTACTGGTAGCGGAAAAACTACGAGCCTTGCCAGTATGATCAACTGGCTCAACGAGAACTGTGACCATCATATCATCACACTAGAAGATCCTATCGAATACTATCACGATCACAAAAAAAGCACAATCAATCAGCGTGAGGTGGGCGTTGACGTCCCCAGCTTCGCCGAGGCGCTGCGGCGTGCCCTAAGGCAGGACCCAGACTGTATTCTCGTCGGCGAATTACGCGACCTGGAGACAATCGAATCTGCCATCACCGCAGCGGAGACTGGCCACGTCGTATTCGGGACACTGCACACCACGGGAGCACAAGGCACCGTCGACCGAATCATTGACGTCTTTCCAACGAACCAACAAGAACAAATTCGTACACAGCTTTCCACGTCGATTATCGCCGTGCTGAGTCAGCAACTGCTAGCACGCAAACCAAAAGGGATGGTGGCGGCCTACGAGTTTATGGTGGTCACATCGGCAATTGCCAACCTTATACGCGAAGGGAAAACATTTCGAATTAATTCGGCACTCCAAACTGGCCGCAAATATGGAATGCAACTCATGGATGATGCCCTATTCAATCTTTGGAAGAACCAACTTTGTGAAGAGGCGGACGTAATCGTCCGGGCCAATAACTCCGCCGAGCTCCGCGAAAAAATTGCCAAAGCGAAAAAGGGGATACTAGAAGACGACGACGGTGACGACGACTCCGAAGAATAGCCGCGACGTCTTTTTAAGCATACTTTTATTTTGTTTCGAACAAAAGGGACGATGCGTCATGGCTTCACGCCGCCTAGGTCAGATATTAGTCGATCTTGGTTACATCACAGAAGATCAGCTCTGGGATGTCCTAGAAGAACAAAAAAAAAGCCCTGGCGATATCATAGGCCGCGTGGCGCTGCGTATGGGCCTAGTAACTGAATCGCAAATTACCGAGGCGCTCGCAGAACAATGGGGCATGGCTGTCGTCAACCTTAAGGAGACGAATATTCCTCCAAAGGTTTTGGAACTTGTTCCACAGACTATGGCCGAAATTTATAAGATCATGCCCATTTCGTTAAAGAACGACGTCTTGACCGTAGCCATGGCTGATCCGCAGAACGTGGCCGCTCTTGATGATTTGCGGAATTTTCTTGGCTATGACGTCAGGGGGGCAGTTTCTAACCATCAAGATGTCGAAGATTCAATCACTCGCCACTATGCGGACAAAGAGGATAGCATTGAAGACGTGATCGGAAAAATGGAGGATGACTTGCCCGAAGAGAGAGGCAAGGAGGGGGCCTACGATATTGGATCTGAAGATGAACTCGTAAACTCGGCTCCAATTCGTAAATTGCTGAACATGGTGATGTTGCTGGCAATTCGCGATCAGGCTAGCGACATTCACTTCGAGCCATTTGAAGACGAATTTAAGATTCGCGTCAAAGCGGATGGCGTTCTGTATGAGATGGTCCCCCCGCCGCGCCATTTGGCAAACGCCATCATCACACGCATTAAGGTTATGGCGAATTTGGACATTGCCGAGCGGCGGCTACCGCAGGACGGTCGCATTGAATTGAATGTTGGCGGTAACTCCGTGGATCTCCGAGTTAGCGTTTTGCCGACAATGTTTGGTGAGTCGGTCGTCATGCGAGTATTGGATCGAACTGTTGTGCAATTGGATTTGAATAAGATTGGAATGGACGCAACAACATTGTCCCGCTTTCGACAGTGCTTACACACACCCAATGGGATTGTGTTAGTCACTGGCCCTACGGGAAGCGGTAAGACGACGACGCTTTATTCTGCGCTGAACGAGCTCAATGACATAGAAACAAAGATCATCACCACCGAGGATCCCGTTGAGTACGAGATCGAGGGATTGCTACAGGTGCCGGTGAATCACGAGATTGACGTTACTTTTGCCAATGTATTGCGTGCCATCCTACGGCACGACCCTGATGTCATCTTGGTTGGAGAGATTCGCGATTACGAGACCGCTGAGACTGCAATCCAGAGTGCGTTGACGGGGCACCTCGTGTTTAGCACGCTTCACACGAACGATGCTCCCTCTACCGTTACCCGACTGCGTGATATGGGGATCGCGCCGTTTATGATTACCGCCACAGTCGAAGCCATCCTGGCTCAACGCTTGGTTCGCCGCATTTGCAGTGAATGCCGCACTGAATTCGAGCCAAGCGATGAGTTACTGATGGAACTCCAACTTCCAATTGCTCAGGCCCGTCAATATCGATTTTATTACGGAAAAGGATGCGCTCGTTGCAACAACAGTGGCTACAAAGGTCGGTGTGGGCTCTATGAGTTGATGAACGTCACAGATGATATTCGCGATCTGATTGCAGCTAACGCATCCTCCGATGAGCTTAGAAACATGGCTCGCAGCCAGGGGATGACGACTCTGCGTGAAGCAGGGCTAAAACAAATTTTTGATGGTGTGACCACGATTGACGAAGTGGTGCGCGAGACGATTATGGAAGACGTTGAGTAATTAGAATCAAGCCAAACGTACCTTGCCGGATACATTTTCAAGTCAAACAGAGGTCAGTCATGCCAGTTTATCAGTATGAAGCAATGGATAACACTGGAACTGAGGTCAAGGATACCATCGAAGCTGGTTCCGAAGCTGAAGCTCAACAAAAAATTAAGGAGCAGGGCTTTTTTGTAACCAAAATTTCAGAGAAGGGGCGAGGGGGAGGCAAGAAGAAAGATGCTGAAAAGAAGAAGAAGCCAACGGCCGGCCCCAGGAAG
>CAZILR010000663.1:0-3642 GCA_964539995.1 uncultured Planctomyces sp. | reverse complement strand
TCACGACCGACAAGCCGATCATCTTCGCGTTCCACGGTTATCCTTGGTTGATTCACCGGCTGACGTACCGCCGCAACGGACACAAGAACCTGCATGTCCGCGGCTACAAAGAGGAAGGCTCGACCACGACGCCGTTCGACATGGTGGTGATGAACGACATGGACCGCTTCTCGCTGGTCAACGACGTGATCGACCGCGTTCCGCAACTCGCCTCGCGAGCCGCCTACGCCAAGCAAGCTCTCCGCGACAAGCTGCTCGAACACAAGCAATACGTCGCCAAATACGGCGACGACCTGCCAGACATCGTCGGTTGGAAGTGGAGCCAACAAGGCCCGGTCGGCAAAGGCCGAACTACGACCGGAGGGGACAACGAGTAGCAACGTAGCTTTGTCGCTCCGCGACAAGAGGACCGAGCGCGCAATCAGCGTGTCATGTGGTTTGTGGAAATGGATTCGTGTTCGCTTTGACTGCGGAGTAGTTCTCATCCAGAACGAGACCGAGCAGCAGGGTGATGATGCGGCGGATCACGTCGCGGAAGTAGGTGACTTCTTCGACGGTGAGCGGGCGACCGAGCAAAGTTTGTTCGCGGTCGCAGAGCTACTTCTTGAGGACTTGGTAGCCGCCGAGCGTGTATTCCCAGGCCGGTCGCGGGACGTTTTTCCAATGGGCTTTGGCGTTGAGAACAATGTCGCCGTTGCCCGCGGCCAGCTTCGCGAGGTCAGCAGCCAACGGCGTTGCTTCGATCACGACTCGCGCCGGCTTCTGTCCGAGCAACGAATCGTCTTCGCCTTTGGTGAATCTGGTCCTGCGTGAACAACCCGCCGTCCGGCATGTTGCCGTCCTTGTTCTTCAAGCTCATGAAGCAACGCACACGCGGCTTCTTGAACTTCTGGCTGACGGCAATCAGCAGTGTCTCCAACGCAACGTCCGAAACGAACTTGAAACTTCTCATGGCGAATCGCCAAGCATCATCTGCTTGACGTCGGCGATGGGTTGTTGACTCACCCGCATATAGCCTTCGCCGGGCCGGTCGATGTCAGCAATCATCAGAATCACGAGCGAAAACGCGGTTGTCAGCAACGGAGCGCCTCGCAGTTGTCGCATCCCTGACATGCCAACTTGATAGCCCACGGCCAGCATCGACAGCACGGTCAACGCATAGACGGCTAACCAAACCGTCCCAGGAATACGGTACAGTAAGGCGTGAGTCTTGCGACTTTGATGCAGGTCGATCAGTTCGTTCAACGAGGCGATGAACAAGCTGCGAAGCTGAGAATCCATGTCTTCCTGGGCCAGAGATTTCACCTGAGACCACAGACGGCCGTGAATGTCTTCCGATTTTTTCAGCACGTCATGGACATTCTCGAATGTTGCACTCAAGCGGAGGTCTGCGTATTCGCGAAGCAACCGCCGAATTTCCAATCCTTGTGTTTGCGGCAGCAATCCGGCTCGCAAATAGGTGGTTCCGATGGCGTTCGATTCGTCCAGCACGATTTGTCTACGAGCGTCAAACCACGAGGCTGTCATTCCGAACGTGAACGCCAGAATGAACGCGAGTAACCCCAGCACGGCTGCTACCAATGACCCCAGCGGTGCCTCTGGCTCTTTTTCCTCTTTCTTCCGCAGCGAAGCAACCGCGAGCGCGGCTCCCGCTTTCACCGCGCCCATGCAGATTGCCAACGTGAGCAAGAACACGGCCCACAACGGCAGTTTGTTGATCAATACACCGAGATCCATGATCCATTCTCTCCACGGTTACGACCGACGTGACAAGCGTCCGCTCAGTTGTGATCCGTAACGATCACGTTGCGTCACAGTTATATCGGCAAATCCGGGCCGGACGTCGGAAATTGCAACGATTCTGACGATCATCACGACGCCCAACGTCAATTCGAGCGACTGCGAACCAGAAGTGATCGCAAACAAAAACTGGCGTGGATATGTTGCTTGGTGACGCCCACATCAACAAAGCCGCTGACGAGAGACCCGCAATGACTGACCCGACCTACGTTCCACATGCCGATCGCCTGACCGCTGGAAAGAACTTGCGAACCACAGTGCCACGGGCGAGTCATCGAGAATGGACGCCACCGGCGGATCGACGCGATCCGGTGGATCTCTTGATCGAATCGAATGTCGGCCGGATCGAAAAATTGGTTCCGATCCGGTTCGGGCGGATGTTGGTTTCGCCGTTCACGTTCTTTCGCGGAGCGGCCTCGGTCATGGCGGCGGACTTGTCAAAGACGCCCACGACGGGCATGCGCGTGCAGGCGTGTGGCGATTGCCATTTGCTGAACTTCGGCGTGTTCGCCACACCGGAACGCAACCTCATCTTTGACATCAACGACTTCGACGAGACGCTGCCGGCTCCGTGGGAGTGGGATATCAAGCGGCTGGCGACCAGTTTCGTTCTGGCGGGACGCGACAACGGATACGACGCCGACGAATGCCGAGACTCAGCCGTGGCTGTCGTGCGAGCATACCGCGAACACATGGCGGAACTCTCTGAGATGACCGTTCTGGAGGCCTGGTACTCCAAGTTAGACGTCCTCAAGTTGATCGAGAAAACCGATGATCCCGAACTGCGGGAACTCCGCGAAAAGAGATTGAAGAAGACGCTCTCACGATCCGTTCTCGAAGACGATTACCCAAAGCTCGTCGAAGAGGTTGGCGGCCATCCGCGCATCAAAGATTTTCCCCCGTACATCTACCATGTGCATCTCACCGACGTGGACTCGGAATTGACCTCCGACAAAGCAGAAGAGCTTTTCGGCGAAGCCTTGGACTCGTACCGCGAAACGATGCGCTACGACCATCGTTTTCTCTTCGACAAGTTTCGCCTGATGGACGCTGCCATCAAAGTCGTGGGGGTTGGCAGCGTGGGCACGTTTTGCGGAGTCCTGCTGATGCTGGCGGAAGACAACGATCCCCTGTTTCTGCAGGTCAAACAAGCCAATGCTTCCGTGCTGGAACCCTATGCCGGTCGCGGCCCGTTTGAGCACCACGGTCAGCGAGTTGTCATGGGGCAGCGATTGATGCAGGCCGCCAGCGATCTTTTCCTGGGCTGGACCACCGGCCGTCATGGTCGGCAGTTTTACCTTCGCCAACTGCGAGACATGAAAGCCAAGCCGTTGATTGAGATTTTCAAGCCGAAGCACATGTACGAATTCGCGGGCTATTGTGGCAATGCCTTGGCAAACGCTCACGCTCGCTCCGGCGACGCCGCGACGCTCAGTGGCTACTTGGGCAACGCCGACAATTTCGACGAAGCCGTCGCCGACTTCGCCGTCGCCTACGCCGATCAAACAGAACACGACCACGCTAAACTCGCCGACGCCGTCCGATCTGGGAAGATCGAAGTGATCCGCGAGTTGCAGTGAGTCCCCAGAAGGATTGCCAATGAGCACAGTCTTCAACGGCATCGACGCGATTGATCATCGCGGCCGGGTTGGTGCGTCTCGCGCTCCTGACGAGCTTGAGCCGATCGCTCAACTGCGTGCTCGGTTTTCTAGGATGCGGATGATTTCGTTGTCACGCTTCGAGCGAATACCCGCGTCAGTGGCACGAATATGACCAGCTTCAACAGCGCGGCGACGATCACAATCAGCGTCACGTTCGGATCGGAAAAGTTCTGCGCGCCGA
>CAZILR010000662.1:0-3643 GCA_964539995.1 uncultured Planctomyces sp. | reverse complement strand
GACGGTGAGATATTCGGGACGCAAAACTCGCTCGATCGCGACGGCCATCGCGACCGCGTCTCCGACCGGCACTAACTCGGCGAACGGCGATCCGCCTTGTGATTGAGCAATCTCACGCACGCTGCCGACATCCGTCGAGACGAACGGCCGACCACACGCGACCGCTTCACGCAACACGTTCGGAAGACCTTCGGACCAACTCGACAACACGAAGAGATCGGCCGCTCGATACCAGTCGGGAAGCTGCGCCGGCGATTGCGCACCAGCGAACGTGACGTAATCGCCAAGACCGCGCCGTTGCACATCGGCTTGAACGGAAGCTCGCAACGGACCATCGCCGATGAGCAGCAGATGCAGATCAGATTGCTTCTGCCGGGCCAGATCGAAGGCGGCGATCAGTGTGTCGAGACCTTTGACATCGACCATGCGGCCAACCCACAGCAGTAACCGGCGGTCGGCCGGCAGAGCGAGTCGTTGTCGAGCCGCCTCCGCATCGCTGGGAAAGAAGAGTTTGTCATCCACGCCTTGATAGATCGTGTGGACTCGCGACGGGTCGGTTCCCAAGTCGATGACCGCCTGTCGTAATCCTTCGCTGACGGTCATCACGCCGCTCGATTCTCGAAGCACTCGTTGAATCTTCGGCCGTCGTCGTCGGTCCTTCGGCAGCAATAAGACGTCCGAACCGCCGATGATGACGACGCTCGGAATGACTAGCGGTTGAGCGGTTCGCAACGCGACCTCGCCATCGGGATGTGCCCAATAGCTGACAATCGCCTCTGGCCGAAACTCTTCGACGACTCGCCGAAGATGCCGACGCACGGACCACCACATCGACTCGCCGTACAGCGATCGCGCGAAGCCGGGCGTGTAGAAGTAGCTCGGATAGGAGGCTTCGATTCCAGTCGTCTCTGTCACCCAGCGATCTGCCGAGCGGTTCTCGCGACGAGTTCGCCACACTTCGAGGAATGAGCGGGGCGCAACTACGCGCAGGTCGTGTTCGGCTGCGAACGCTCGGCACAGTTCGAGGTTGAACGTGCCGGTGACGCGAGCTGTCCCGTGCGGAAAGATCGAACTGAGGAAGAGAATTCGCATGGTAGTCATTGGCTATTGGCTATTGGCTATTGGCTATTGGCTATTGGCTATTGGAGGAAATCATCAATAGCCAATAGCCAATCACCAATGACCAATGACTTCTGAAGAAGTTCTTCGTACAACGACTCGTAACTGCGGATCATCTGCCGGATTTCAAAGTGCTGTTCGACTCGTTGGCGGCCGAGCGTGCCCATTGCAGACCAGAGGTCACGTTCGGCGCAGAGATCGACGATCGCACGAGCCAGCGCGGCAGGATCGCCGGCCGGTGCGAGTCGGCCAGTTTGGCTTTCGAGCACAATTTCGGGATTGCCGCCGACCGCTGTGGTCACGACCGGAAGTCCGACGGCCATCGCTTCCAGCAGCGTCAGTGAGATGCCCTCGCTGAGTGATGACGACACGAAGAAGCCTGATTCGGCCAGCAAGGCCGGGACATCATGCCGCTCACCGAGCCATTCGACATGCGGGCGGAGATGGAGTTCGTCGGTCAGCGATTCGAGCTTCGCTCGTTCGGGGCCGTCACCGACGATTCGCAGCCGGAAGTCAGGAACCTGCGGCAGCACAAGACGAACCGCTCGCAGCAGAGTCGGAAAGTCTTTGATGGCTGACAGACGGGCGACGCTGATCGCGGTTGGCGTCGGTTTCGGGCCGTGGTAGGTGAAGCGATCCAGGTTGATACCGTTCCAGATCGTCGTGATCTTGTCGCGTGAAGCTCGGTCTTGTTCTTGGCAGAGCTTCGCGGCATCGTGCGAGACTCCGACAACTCGCTGCGTCCAACGGTTTGCGAGTTTGAATTGCCACTGGGCCTTCCAACCATCACCGCAGCCTCGCCCGTGTTGCGTGTTGATCACGAGAGGTACGCCAGCCAGCTTCGCGGCGTGTGCTCCGTAGAACTGTGCGTAGGTGTTGTGTGTGTGGACGATCTGCGTGCGCCGCTTCTTCAGATGCTGCGCGAGTTGCGTGAGCGACCGCAGCTTGCGAATCTTCAAGCTGTTGTTGAGGACTGTCGCCGAGCATCCCTCGGCTCGGATGTCCTCTGCTGGTTGTCCGTCGCCAGTGAGAGCCAGAAATTGCAGCTCAAATTTTTTCCGGTCGTGAAACCGAGCGAAGTCCACGAGTAGCCGTTCAAGGCCACCGGTTTGCAGGCACATGCTGACGTGGCACACGCGGATCGGTTGGCTCGGAGCAAGCGACTCGCCCAGCCCGTCGGAAGCGGGTGGGCTGAGAGGGCTATTGACGAAATCTTCCGACAGGCTGGACATGTCGCAGGCTCAACGAATGGGGGAACACGATCCGCGCAGACAACAGGGCGGGAAAACGTAGGTCACGTCCGGCTTGTGAGCGGACGGAAGCGGGCTGAGCGGGCAGATTCCGTGCTCGGCACGACCGGTGCGATTGGCGCAATCGGATCGTGGGGCAGGTTTTAAAACCGCCAAGCACATAATGGGCAAGTTGAAAAACAACCCCAAGACACAGCACCGACGCCAGCACAACTTCCACGAGTTTCAGCAGTGTCTCGTGGGTCATTGCCAGATCGACCTGATCACGGCCGCATTGGGCTGGGTCGGAATGGAATCGACGCAGGGCGAAGTGGCCGCCCGATTGGCACTGCAACAAGACTTCGTAGTACTTGGCTCCGCCGGTGCGCAGATCGGGTGACTTCGAGCGGATGAGGACTTGCTGAGTCGTCGGATCGAACTCCAGCGGGCCAATGTTTTCGAGCAAATAGGTGATCCGCTTCGACAGGTCTTCGGCCCAGTGTTCGAGCATCGCGAACGAGGCTCCCGCGAGACGCGGCACGTCCATGCGCAATTCGCGAAACGCGCAGCTCAGTGTATCGACGATCGTGAAATCGACCGACATGTCCACGCCATCGGTTGTGGGCAGTGTGACCGTCGTCGGCTGTGTCGAATTCATTCCGATCAGCCGCGGAAGCTCTTGCGAAAGTGTTTGGCTGAGGCTCATGTCACACCTCCCGGTGTGGGACTGAAACGGTCGAAGGGCGAGAGGCTTGTCGCGGCTGCGCGGCCGACGACGAGCACCTCGCCCTTCGATGTTCAGTTCAGAAAGATCACTGCGGCTTGCATCGTGCGTACCGCGATTGGCGGGAAGGTCAGGAGTGATACGTCATTGTTGGGTCTGCTATTTGGTCAGAAGTTGTGCCCATGCGTCAACAGGGATTCTTCTGTGTCTTCTCTAACGGTTCGGCAGTCGTGCCGCATTTGACGAGCCGATTTTCGTTAATCCGGCATTTTTCACCGAGAACCACGCGGTGAGGTCACGCGGCTTTTACGGCTTTTGCCGCATCTCGTGATTCGTTCCGTCAAACGAAATCACAGCCGGCTTCTCGTCCACGACGGTTTCAATGTGGACGGGGCGACCCCAGATGCGTTCCAAATTCGCGAGCGTGTCACGAGCGTAGTCGTGCTTCAACTCGGCCCCTTGGAATTGGTGCTTGAGGTACAGCTCACCGCGGTTCTTGTAGTTCCCGTCAGTGACGTAGATGAACGGCCGGCCGTGATTGGCGAGGCTCGTCAGCATCTGTTGCTTGATC
>CAZILR010000661.1:0-3644 GCA_964539995.1 uncultured Planctomyces sp. | reverse complement strand
GGCTGCAATCGCAATAGGTCAGATCGATGGTTTCAAGGGACTGCCCGAAGATGGCTTCGAGGTCGTCGTCGCAGGTCCGGAGAAGAAGCTGTACCACATGGTGCTGCACGAGATCCCGCCCGGCTCGACGTGGGACATCACGCAAGAGACCGCCGGCTATCACTTGCAGGCCGACATCGCCTTCCGCGACGTGAAGCCCAACGAGTACGCCGGCTTATTCCTATCCGGCGGCCGAGCACCCGAATACCTGCGCTATGACCAAGACCTGTTGCGGATCACGCGACACTTCTTCGAGAAGAACAAACCAGTCGCGTCGGTCTGTCACGGCATCGAAATCGCCGCCGCAGCCGACTGTTTGAAAGGCCGCACGGCGACAACCGTCGCGAAGTGTGCGCTCGACATCACGCAAGTTGGCGGCAAGTACGTCAACCAGCAAGTGGTCGTCGATGGCAACTTCGTCACCGCTCGCGTCTGGATGGACAACACGCCGTTCGTGAAAGAATTCATCAAGCTGCTGAAAGCCGCTCAGTGACAGGAGGTCGCCATCATGAGCATTCGTCTGTTGTGTGTGATCTGTGGCATCGTGTTCTCGGCGAACGCGCTGTTCGCCGGTGACTGGCCGCAGATTCTCGGCCCGAATCGTGATGGACGTGCCGCCGCCAATGAAAAACTCGCCGACTCCTGGCAGAAGGACGGCCCATCCGTTGTTTGGCAGCGTGACGTTGGCGGAGGATTCGCGGGCGTGGCCGTCGCCGGCAATACCGCCATCCTGTTTCATCGTGTCGGCGACGATGAAGTCGCGGAAGCGATGGATGCGAAGACCGGCACGACCAAGTGGAAGTCCGACAGCCCAACCAGCTTCTCAAGTGGCTTTTCCGACGATCAAGGCCCGCGCTGCACGCCGGTCATCGCTGGCGATCGAGTGTTCGTGTTCGGTGCTCAAGGAACGCTTCGCTGTCTCGATCTGAAAACCGGAAAAAAGATTTGGCAACGTGACACACACACTGAGTTCAAAGCTCCTGAAGGCTACTTCGGAGCCGGCAGTTCTCCGCTGGTGGCGGGCGACAAACTGTTGGTCAACGTCGGTGGGAGCAAAGGCGGCGCGGGGATCGTGGCGTTCGACCTCGCTACCGGCAAAACCGTGTGGCAGGCGATCGACGATACAGCGAGCTACTCCTCACCGATCCTCGCGACGGTCGATGGCACGAAGCACGCCCTCTTTGTGACGCGAATGAAAACCGTTTCGCTCGATCCCGATACCGGCAAGGTGCGATTTGAGTTCCCCTTCGGAAAGCGTGGCCCGACCGTCAACGGAGCGACACCAATCGTGCTCGATGGGCACCTGCTGGTTTCCGCCCACTACGGAGTCGGTGCGACCTTCGCCAAGATCGGCGCAACCGCCGCCGACGAGAAATGGAACAGCGACGATCTGCTCTCCAGTCAGTACATGACGCCGCTGGTCCAAGACGGATTGGTCTACGGCATCCACGGCCAGGAGCGGGTCGAAGACTCGGAACTGCGCTGCCTCGATCCGCGCACGAAACGCATTCTGTGGTCAAAGCCGAGCTTCGGCTTCGGGACGATGATCGCAGCAGACGGCAAGATGCTGATGCTGACGACCGACGGCGAACTCATCCTCTGGCGGCCGGACTCACGCCGCTATCAGGAACTCGCGCGTACTCGCGTCTTCAAATCGACGACTCGCGCGCTGCCGGCGCTCTCTAGCGGAAACCTCTTCGCCCGCGACTCCCGCACGATGAAATGTCTTCAGATCGGCCCCACGAAATAGCCGTCCCGGCCTATCGTCGCCACTTCCGAGTTCGCTGCTGTTCCGCGCAATGCACGCAAGTGCGAACATATGGAATCGCTTTCAGACGCTCTTTGATGATGACCGATTTCGCGGGGGGCTTGCCCTGCTCCAGGCACTTCTCGCAAAGGCCGTAAGTGCCAGTGTCAATCTTC
The DNA here is from genome assembly GCA_964539995.1 of uncultured Planctomyces sp. GTDB lineage: Bacteria > Planctomycetota > Planctomycetia > Planctomycetales > Planctomycetaceae > SXKJ01. Next base: position 1,682 of record CAZILR010000661.1, on the reverse strand, counting down.
TTTAGAGCCAGGGAGATCTCGTCCAGAATTTCTTGCTCGTTCTCGACGAACCGCAGCGAGAAGTCTTGCTCGTAGTTGTCGGTTCCCAGCTCAGCAATGTGAGTCGGGCTTTTCGAGTCGCCGTCCCCGTCGGCTCGGTGCAAAGCACCATCCGCTAAGTGCTGGACGTCTCCTCGGAGTCGTGCCTGGAGGCTCAACAAAAGCGTCCGATATTCTGTCAGCTCAGTCTTTTTCAGCATTGCGGAGACCCATTTTGGCTTGCCACACGGGGTGGTCTGGTTTGCGGAAATCACACTCGAATCCGCTCCCAAACCCTTCCTCCCTGAGCACTATCGGGCGGAGACCCGATCCAACCACTTCCAGCGGCCGGTCATAAAAAGTGCGGGATTATCGCCGGTTTTCCCCTGTTATCAAGGTGCCAGCCAAAGATGTGCGCAAAAAGAGCCTCAGCCACCACACGATTATGGCGATTCTGACTCTTACGCCGCGGCTGCAACCACAATATGGGCCAGCCAGTTACGCCGCTTTGCGTTGAACGGCAACAAGGGGTGCCGGCTCTCGATTCAACGTCTGAACCGCCAAGGCTCCGAGAATTCGCTCCGCAACCGTCAACGCTTCGACGGCCACCGTCCCTGTGACGGTGGGTGAGGCTCCCGATCGGACGCACTCCACGAATTCGGCGATCTCCGCCGTGAGGGCGTCTTGTGGGGTCGGGGTCTCCGTTTGGACTTCGATCAGCGAGCCAAAAACTTCCTGCTTGAGCTGCTCGATGTTGGCACCCGGCTGTCGAGCACGTTCGACCGGCGACGTCCCGAACAGCAGTCGGGCCGACGGAGAGTACGAAGTCACTTCGCGCGAGCCGAAATCAACATTCAGGCACCGAGTTGCCGTCCAGATGGTCGCAGCGCGGCTCGTTGTCGGATGGACACGACTGGCGGAGAGGTCGGCGACGCAACCATTTTCAAACGTGAGCCGTGCCTGCACGACGTCCTCATGTTGCCCCATCAGAGTGATCCCGAACGCCTCAATGCGGCTGACTGGAGAACGGACCAGCGACAGCACCAGATCGATGTCGTGGATCATCATGTCATGCACGACGCCGATATCGGTCGAGCGAAAGCTGAACGGACTGAGCCGCTCGGCCCGGATGTATCGAGGTTGATCACACTGCTTGGCAGCCGCTTGGAACGCGGGATTGAACCGTTCGACGTGGCCAACTTGCAGGATCGCCCCTGTCTGCTCGGCGATTTGGACAAGTCGCACCGCTTCAGTCAGATCGGCGGCCAACGGCTTCTCGACCAGCGAGTGAATTCCGTTCTCCAGAAAATCGGTGGCGACGCGGTGGTGAAAGCCGGTCGGCACCGCGATCGTCACGGCGTCCACGTCGTCAATGAGCGTGCGATGGTCGGCAACCCATTTCGTCCCTGCGGACTCGGCAACCTGTCGGCCTTGAGCCTCGCTGGGGTCCGCCACGGCGATCAACTCGACGCCGGGAATCTGCGACACAATTCGCGCGTGATGGCGGCCGAGGGCACCGACTCCGATCACGGCCATTCTCAAAACTGACATGAAGACTCCCTGATTACGCCGCTTTGCGTTGTTCGCGCGTGTTAATCGACGGCGCGTTGCGGAACGCTTCACGCCCGCGACCAAACTTGCCGGCGTTCGTCATGTCCATGAAG
>CAZILR010000660.1:0-3649 GCA_964539995.1 uncultured Planctomyces sp. | reverse complement strand
TCTCCTGTTGATCCAGTTCGAGCACTACGGAATCAGAACATCGGCATTTCAGCAGCGTGTGATTTTCAGCGGGTGAGCCGTCAAGAACTCCGTCAGTTCCGCAACATTGAATACTCCGGTCGTCGCTCCCGTCGAGCGAACGCAGCTCGCGCCCATCGCACTGCCCAGCCGCACGCAATCGGGCGTGTCGTTTCCGCGCAGCAGTCCGAGAATGTAGCCGGACACGAACGCATCGCCGCTCCCCGTGCCGTCCACGAACGGGACGGAATGCGCTTCCGCTTGAAAGCGACCTTCGTCCGAAACGATCACGCAGCCACGTCCACCGCGAGTGATGATCACCGTGCGGACTCCGGCTGAACGGAACGCTTCGGCCTGTCGCCACGGATCGGTTTCGCCCGTCAGCAACGCACTCTCGTCCTCATTGGGCATGAACACATCGGTCAGCGCGAGGACCGGCCGCAGCCGGGGCCAGTAGTCGCCCGGACCGGGCACGACGACATCCAGCAGTGTCGGTATGTCCGCGTCTCGCGCCGCTTGAAACAGCCGCGTGATATTCTCGACAGGCGGATTCTGGGCCAGCAGATAGCCACCGAGGAACAAGACTCGGCAATCGCGCACCATCTCCGGAGTCACTTGGCTGGCATCGAAGTCCGCGTTCGCTCCGACCGCGTGAATGAATCGGCGGTCCTCACCCTGCACGTTGACGATCAGCGACTGCGAGGTCTGACTGGTGGCAGACTCGCGTAGCAGCCGACAATCGACTCCCGCAGCCTCCAGCGATTCACGCACATGCCGGCCGAAGACGTCTTTGCCGACCAGTCCGACCACTCCGACCTTCACGCCGAGCTTGGCTAAGTCGGTCGAAACATTCGCCGCGTTGCCACCAATCGCCAACTCAAACCGTGGCGATAACACCAACTCCCCCGCTCGCGGCAGATGCGAGATCGGCGAGCAGAGATGATCGGAAACAATGATCCCAAAGCAAAGCACGTCGAGCATAGTCTCCACACACTAACCCGAATCACCAGTAAGGGCGAGCGAGACAGTCAGCAGCAGCAAGCCGTTGCCAGCCAGATCAAAGTTCGCCTGGCCCGACCGGCTGTTCTCAAATCGCGCGATGATCATGCAGCAGTGATTGATGGTCTCAGAAATTATCTCTTCGATCGCGACGAATCTTTGCCAGCTTGCAAATCTCGAATGACCATGGCAACGGAGACCAAGGTGGCTCGCCGGAATTCGGCGAGCCGCAGGTCTTCACCGGCGGAAATCTCCAACAACCCACGAACGATGGTCCGTACGGCCTCTGAGTTCTCTGCCGTCACAAGCGTGACAAGCTGTCGACCGGCGAGCACGCCGTCGCGGATCAGTTCCAGACAATCAACGGCCACATCTTGCGCCTGCGAGGGATCGCCGCGAGCCAACTCGCACAGCACTTCTGCGATGAAATGCGCATGGTTCTTCTCGCGAGCAGAATTCTTTAAGAGTTGTCGAAATTTGGGGATGTGAGTACGCCCGACCTGCGGGTTGACTTCGACAATCTTCCTGATTGAAGAGTTGACATATGCGAAATCTCCTTGTTCGATCATCTCGATCAGCACGGGCATGACTTCTGGGGCACGCTTTGGATGGTGATGGCAGATATCGCCTAGCACTTCCGAAACAGCCAGGCGAACAGTTTGCTCAGGATCTTTGGAAAGGCGGAGCAGTCGGGGCAGACCAAATTCGACGGCGTTTTCGTTCGGCACCCAATCATCCATGAAAGGGTGCCCATAGCGACTGAACCCGTACACCGTTCTGGCTCTGATCCCCGAGTCTTCGTGAGCAAACATCCGGTCCAGTTCGCGCGTGGCTTCCGGGGTTTCCATTCCGATCCGGACCAACAGATACGAACCGTATGTGACCAGGTAATCAGAATCTCGAGGACTCGTAATGGAATTCAACGCATCCAGGAGCTGCGGAATGTCGTCCTTCGTGAAGCTGTCGCGCGCGAAAGCGCAAACTTCGAAGGTGCGCGGTGCTGAGCCCTGAAGTCGTCGGAGGAATTCTGCGACTGATTGAATCTCCTCGCCAGATCGCGGCGGCTGCGCAGGGCTTTGCTGCGGATTCCGCATCTGCTTTTGCCGACCCACTCCACGCGGACCAATCGCCTCAATCAATTGCGTGACTTGCTGAGGATCAAGATCGACTTCGTGAGTGACGATCTCGACGACTCCAGCCAACGTCTCATCCCAAGGTTCCGCCGCATTCCATAGCAGATGCCCGCTCGGGTTGATTCCTTGTACGCTCACTGAGCCAGCCAGTCGGCTGACAAGTTCTTTGGTTTCCCGTCCGAATCCGTTGGTCACATGAATCCGAATCGACTCCAGCGACTTCATAGCTTGAAGGGCTAGGACGCCGTCGTTTGTCATGCAGGTGTCGTCCAAGTCGAGCATCTTGAGGGATGAGAGCCTGCGCAACGACGGCAAGCCTGCCGCAGTCACCGCGGTGTCGTTGATCTCTAAATTAACAAGACTTGTGATGCCCTCAAGTCGCGACAGACCAATGTCGGTCACGGACGTGTTGCGAAGCGACAAAGTCGTGAGTGGAATCCCGCTCCAGGAAACGTCGGTGTCAGAGATGTTCGACCCGGCGAGTGACAAACTGCGGAGTGCGGTCAACAGACCAAGGGCACGATAATCCTCGTTCGCAAGTTCTGCTCCATCGAGATTCAGCCGTTCGATCGTGGTGAATGTGCTCAGCCGCTTGATGAGGTCGCCGTCGATCGGTATTCGTCCAAGATCAGCGGTGAGCAAAGGAGGAGGCGCGTCGCGCGTGCCAGTCGGAGCAAGAAGAATGCTGCCTCCGAGCAGTTGGACTTCATGGATAAATGCGTTCTGAGCTTTTTCAAGCTCTTGATAACGAAGCATCGCAGGCAGAATGAAGCTCAGAATCAAAGCCCCAACAGCCATGAGCCGAAAACCGGTCAATCGAAATAAATGACTGCTGACAAATCGTCCGCAGCGAGCCAGCAAATTCCACATTGCGGTTCCGTTCGATCGCATTCCCAGTCTTCCCCTGCGGTCACTGAGGTTGAACATCCGACGTTGGACCGAGCGAGGCGTAAAGCTGGTGGCAAATTCGATGTCGGCTGAAGCCGACAGGAACCCCTCACTCCGCCAGCAGTTTCTCGACGAACGGCACAATGTCCTTCGTGTAGGTGAAGTCCTCGCCGGGTTTCGCGTTGTCATTGTCGAAACGCTTCGCAACTTTGCCGTCCACGCCGAAGACGTACACGGCCGGGATCGAGGCGAGTTCGATCTTCTCGAAGAGCACATCCGATTCGACGTTCAGCAGCACGTTTTGAAACGTCGCCTCTTTCTTAGTGAGGAATTCGAGGACGTGATCGCGATAGCTCTCCGGCGGCTTGCTCTTGATACCGGCGTAGTCGCAACTGGCCGACATGCAGACGAGCTTGGCACCGTGCTGCTTGTGGAGTTCGACCAGATGCGGGAACTCGACCATGCAGGGATCGCACGACGTAGACCACACGTCGAGCACCACGACCTTGCCTTTGTGCTGGGCGACGAGTGCCAGCGTCTCGTCCCAATTTTTGATGTCGAGCGTGACAGTTGTTGCGGGCGCGGCGGTTACCGGCTCGGTCGCCGCCTTG
>CAZILR010000659.1:0-3657 GCA_964539995.1 uncultured Planctomyces sp. | reverse complement strand
TTCGTGCGGATGAATTTCCAACGCCCCTGCACCAGACTTCGCAGCGGCGACCAACCGTTCTGCAAGAAGGGATCGTCGGTCATGCCGTAACACGGCCGCTCGTCGAGTGGCTTTCCGGTGAAGGCCGGGGAGAGACTGCGACCTTTCAACTCCGACGGCCGACGCAACCGCAGTTGTTCGAGCACCGTCGGCAGGACATCGACGAGCGACACGGGCTCTTTGATCTCCTCTCCGGCCGTGATGTGACCGGGCCATTCCATCAGCAACGGAACGCGCTGCGTCGAATCGTAGAGCGTGTAGCCGTGCGTCCGTTCGACATGATCGCCGAACCCTTCGCCATGATCGCCGAGCACGATCACCCAAGTATTCTCACGCTGTCCCGCAGTCTCGATGGCCTTCAACAGCCGGGCGATCTGCGCATCGACCGCCGCCAACTCGCCGTCGTACGGTCGATCCCGAAACTTGTCGCCGAACTCGTCGGCGTGAGCGTCATACGGGAAGTGCGGATCGTAGAAATGCACCCACAAGCAAAACGGCTGCGAGCTGCGTCTCTGAAACCAATCGAGCGCGGCATCCACCACATCGCGAGCGTTCCGCTGCCGCTGCAACGCATCCGATTCTGAAGGCAACTGCGAGAGTTGCCCGTCATCATATTTGGCCCAACCACGACCGAGTCCGAACCGGCCATCCAACACGAACGACGAAACAAACGCGGCCGTGTCGTAACCGGCCTTCTGCAAAATGGCCGGCAGCGTCGGCAACTTTTCATCGAGCCGTCCACGACCGTTCGTCCGCAAGCCATGCTCCGGCGGATACAGCCCCGTGAACAAGCTGGTGTGCGTGGGCAACGTCAACGGAGCCGGCGAATACGCTCGATCAAACCGCACTCCCGCCGCAGCAAGCCGATCCAACGTCGGGGTCACCGCCTCGGAGTAGCCGTAGCATCCGAGCCGATCCGCGCGAGTTGTATCCAGCGTGATGAACAGCAGGTTGACGGTCGGCCTCGGCGTCGAAAACCACCAGTATCCCCAACCGCCACCAGCCAGGAGCAACAAGCCGATCGCGATCTGGATGATTTTTTTCGCTCGCGAATCTCGGCCCACAGTGGTTGCTCCTTCGATGCCGACCGCTTGATGATCGACGGATCAAGCGTAGACTTTCCGCCGACCATCGTCCAAGCAGCGGCGGTTCGACGTGGACGACGCAGTCAGCTCAGCGCCGAGTCGCAGTGAGGCGGTTTCAACGTGGATTCGATTTTGGCGTACATCGGGCCGGGAGCCGGGCTGAGCCTGGTCGGCTCGTTCCTGGTGCTGCTGTCGGCGGCGTTGATGCTGGTGTTCTCGCTGCTCACGTTGCCGATTCGGTTGGCCGTGTATTGGTTTCGTCGCCGAGCGGCGGGACTGCGCGGGCCGATTCCGCAAGTGGTCGTCGTTGGCCTGGATGGTCTCGATCCGACGCGCGTGCGACGGCTCATCGAACAAGGACGCTTGCCGCATCTGAAAAAGCTGGCGGACGACGGTACGTTTTGCGATCTGCGGACGACGCTGCCTCCCATCTCGCCGGTGGCTTGGTCGTCGTTTCAGACAGGAGTCAATCCGGGCAAGCACAACATCTTCGACTTCCTGAACCGTGATCTGCGGACTTATCTGCCGGAGTTGTCCTCCGTCCGCGTGACAGCACCGTCGCAGTCACCGCGCTGGCGGCAATGGTTGAGTCGCTCCCAAGTGAAACTGCTGCGCAAAAGTCAGCCGTTTTGGAAACTGCTGGGGAACTGCGGAATCTTCAGCACGGTGTTGCGCGTGCCGATCTCGTTTCCTCCGGAGCGATTCTTCGGACTGTCGCTTGCGGCGATGTGTACTCCTGACTTGCGCGGCACTCAGGGGGAGTTCACGCTCTTCACGACCGATCCGACCGAAGCGGAAGCGCTGACCGGCGGCCGTCGTGAACTGCTCGAGCGCCGAGGCCAGCAGCTTGAAGCGTGGCTCGTTGGGCCGCCGCATCCTACGACTGGTACATCGTTGCGAACACGATTGCGGTTGCGACTGAACCCGTCGCGTGGCGAGATGACCGTGCGCATCGGTCGCGAAACTCTGCAACTGCGTCTGCACGAATCGACTGGTTGGGTCTCGGTCTCGTTTCGAGTCGGCTGGTGGAATCAGGTGCGCGGGCTGTGCCAGTTTCGATTGGAAGCGTTGCAACCGGAGGTGCGACTGTACGTCTCGCCGATTCACCTGGACCCTGAGCGGCCGGCGATGACGATCTCGTATCCGTCGTACTACGCGATCTATCTGGCGAAGCTGCACGGAGCGTTCGCGACCGCCGGACTCGCGGAAGACACTTGGGGCTTAAACTCCGGGGCGATGACCGAAGCGGCGTTCTTGGACCAAGCGTATCGAATCCACGACGAGCGTGAGCGGATGTTGCTCGACGCGATGCAACGGATGCGGCGCGGGCTGACCGTCTGCGTCTTCGACGGCCCCGATCGCATTCAGCACATGTTCTACCGACACGATCAGCCGGACCATCCGGCGAACGCCGGTCGTGATTGCCAGCAACATGCCGGAGTCATCGACGACATGTACGCTCGGATGGACGGCCTCGTCGGCCGCGTGGCGGAGGCTCTGCCGCGCGACGCGGTGTTGATGGTCATGTCCGATCACGGTTTTTGTTCCTTCCGTCGCGGAGTGAATCTCAACGCCTGGCTGCGTGCCGAGGGTTATCTGTCGGTCGTGCCGGAGACTGCCGCAGGGGAATACTTCAAAGAGGTCGATTGGTCGAAAACGCGGGCGTATGCCTTCGGTTTGAGCGGGATTTATCTGAATCTGCGCAGCCGCGAAGCGAAGGGGATCGTGCCTCCCGAACAAGCGACGGCGTTGGTTCGCGAGATCGCCGACAAGCTTTCCACTTGGATCGACCCACAAGACGGTGCTCGGATCGTGCGACGCGCGTATGTGGCTTCGGAAAACTATCACGGGCCGTATGCGGGAAACGGGCCGGACATCATCGTCGGCTACGAGCGTGGCTATCGAGCGTCTTGGGACGGCGCGGTGGGCCGCGCGACGGGACCGGCTCTGCACGACAACACGCGGTTGTGGAGCGGCGATCATTGCGTCGATCCGGAACTTGTACCCGGAACATTTTTCGTGAATCGGAAGCTGGACAGCGACGGACTGTCGATGCTCGACATCGCCCCGACGATCCTGCGAATCTTCGGCTTGCCTGCGCCGAGCTACATGGACGGCCACGCTCGAACACTGACGACGACTCGCGCGCCAGCGGAGGCCGGGACATGAGCGGCGTAACATCCCAACGACGTCGCGGCCTGTCGAGGCGAGCGTTTTTGAGTTCGCTGGGGACGCTGGCCGTCGGCGCGGGTTGTCAGAAAACTCGCCGCGCCGCCGGGCGTAGCGAGTTGGAACGGATGATTGTGCTCGGCATCGACGGGATGGACCCGACGTTGGTTCGGCAGTTTGTCGCACAAGGTCGATTGCCGAATTGCCGTCGCTTGATCGAGCGGGGGACGTTTCGGCCGCTGCAAACGAGCAATCCGCCGCAAAGCCCGGTGGCTTGGTCCAACTTCGTATCGGGCACGAATCCGGGCGGGCATGGCATCTTCGACTTCGTGGCGCGCGATCCGCAGACGATGCAGCTTTATCA
>CAZILR010000658.1:0-3658 GCA_964539995.1 uncultured Planctomyces sp. | reverse complement strand
TTGGCCTCGCCGCTTTATGCCGGTCTCGGTCTGTTGGTCACGGCGGTCTTCTTGTTCGCCGGGCAGCGGATGGAATTGAACCTGCTCGAACTCGATCAAATTCCGTTGCCGCATGCACTCGTCATCGGCTGTTTTCAAGCGTTGGCTCCGTTGCCGGGAGTCTCTCGTTCCGGTAGCACGATTGCCGGCGCGTTGATGATCGGAGTCACTCGGCAAGCCGCGACGACGTTTTCGTTCTTGCTTTCGGTGCCGGCCGTCGGCGGGGCGGTGTTGCTCAAAGCGATCGACATGGCACGCGGCACATCGGGCGGATTGGCGATCGGACAACTGCTGTTCGGAGCGGTGATTTCGTTCGCGGTCGGCATCGTGGCGTTGCGATTCCTGATTCGGATTGTCTCGCAACGCAAGCTGCATTGGTTCGCGTATTACTGCTTGGCGCTGGGAACGGCGGTGACCGCGTGGCAACTCTGGCCGTAGACCATGTTTAACCCCAACGCCAGCGACGTGGGCGCGATGGTGAAACGACTTCCGCGCACGCCGATGGCGTTGCGGTTAAACATCTCCGCTGAAAGATTGGTTCCAAAACCGTCTGGCGGATGTGAGGCTCGCTCACTACAGTCCTCGCACTTCGGGCATTGCCCGCCGAATCCAGTGGATGATGAAAGTGATTTCCGCCATCGGACTCGACTAGGTTTGATGGCGTGGAGCTGACGGAAACCGTCAGACATCTCATCCTGGATTTTTGATTCGCTCGCAAGCGGACGCTCGCAAGACGCCGCTCGAGCAGCCGCCAATTGGCCGTGACGCGGACTCTCTGTTGAGTCTGTTCGCGGTCCTCGCCGACTCCACTTTGAACGAGTCACCTCGGCGGCCAACTTTTTTATGGAGAGTGTTTTGAAGTTTTCAGAATTGGGATTGGCCGAGCCAATCGTGCGTGCCGTGGAAGCGGCTGGGTATGAAATTCCGACTCCGATTCAAGCGCAGGCCATTCCGCTGGTGATCAGCGGCGGCGATCTGCTGGGAGTCGCTCAAACGGGGACTGGCAAGACGGCGGCGTTCGCGCTGCCGATTCTGCATCGGCTGCTGCAATCCGTAGCTTGGACGCCCTCGTCCGAGCGTCCGGACGTAGGCGTCCGGACTACGCCGAAGCCGACGCGATCCAACGATCGTCGCAAGATTCGCGTGCTCGTGTTGTCGCCGACTCGTGAGTTGGCCGTGCAGATCGGCGAGAGCTTCGCGACGTATGGCGATGGGACCGGACTGCGACAGCTCGTCGTGTTCGGCGGCGTCAGCCAATACCACCAAGTAAAGTCATTGCGAGCGGGCGTGGACATTCTCGTCGCGACTCCCGGACGGTTGATCGACCTGCGCGAGCAAGGTTTCATCGACCTCAGCCACGTCGAAGTGCTGGTGCTCGACGAGGCGGATCGAATGCTCGACATGGGCTTTCTCGCCGCCGTGCGGCGGATCGTGGCCGATGTGCCGAAGCAGCGGCAGACGCTGTTCTTCTCGGCGACAATGCCAAACGAAGTGGCTTCACTCGCGGACTCGATGTTGAATCATCCGCAGCGCGTCGAGATCACTCCGGTCGCAACCACCGCCGAACGAGTGCAACAGTCGGTCTGCTTCGTCGAGAAGCACAACAAAGTCCGCCTGCTGCGACATCTGCTGCGACAAGAAGGAGTGACTCGGTCGCTGGTCTTCACGCGAACCAAGCACGGTGCCGACAAAGTCGTGCGGATGTTGGAAGACTCCAACTTCGCCGCCGATGCGATCCATGCGAACCGCTCTCAGTCGCAACGGCAGCGAGCACTGACGAACTTCAAAACCGGACGTACGAGCATTCTGGTCGCGACCGACATCGCCGCTCGCGGCATCGACGTCGATGGTATCACGCACGTCATCAACTTCGATCTGCCGATGGAGATCGACAACTACGTCCACCGCATCGGCCGCACCGCCCGCGCGGGAGCGAGTGGCATCGCCATCTCGCTCTGCGCGCCGGAAGAACGCGGACGTCTCGCGGAAATTGAACGGTTGATTCGTCAACGACTGGAAGTTCGCACGGACCTTCCGGTATCGCACGTCGACGCTCCTCGCAGCTCTACGCACGTCGAAGATCGCCGCCCCATGCGAGGCAACGATTCGCGACCAGAGACAACGGCATCGAAAGCCGTGATCCAGCCCCGTCGCTCCTTCAGCGACAACGGCCCACCGGCGAATCAATCGGCTCGCCGCCCAAATAGCGGGAACCGTCCTCCCGCGAACTCCGCCGGCGAATTCGGTGGTCCTCCAAGCCGAGGCCCCAAACGGCCGCGACGATTCGGCAAGCCAAATCGCTTTGCATCGTCGGGACGATAGTCCGATTCGATGAAGACGCTGCGAAGCCAATGTGGCTCCGCAGCGTCTTTTCTTTGGGGTCGGCACAGGTTTCGGTTTACTTCACCAAGCCGAACCGTGACCAGGTTTTCGCGGGCCAATAGAGGTATGTCACAACGCCCGTGATTTCGCCGTGTGACAGAAATCCGAAGTTGCGGCTGTCGTGCGAGAGGCCGCGGTTGTCTCCCAGCACGAAGTACGATCCGGCCGGAATCGTCTGAATCGAGACCTTCGGCGGAGAATTCAATGCCGCATCGTCAGAGACTCGATGCTGCGTCTCACCGTTGATAAGCAGCTCTCGCTCTTTGATCTCCACTGAGTCGCCTGGCAATCCGACAATGCGTTTGACGAACATCTGGCGACGATTCTCCGGATTGCGAAACACGACGAGATCGCCGCGAGCGAACGTCCGCGTCGAGATGCCGAGTTTGTTGGTCAGAATGCGATCGCCTGGGATCAGAGTCGGAGCCATGCTCGATGACGGGATGACAAACGCCTCCATCACGTTTGCTCGCAGGAAGAACGCCAGCCCGATGCTGTAGGGGATGCTGGTCAGCGACAACAGAACATAGACCGCAAGATGGTTGTAGTCTTGAAGCGTGTAGCCTTGGCCGCTCAACCGGTCGGCGATTCGTTTCGCCTCAACCACGGCCCAAATCGCCGCGATCAAATAGGTCAGCAAGCAGCCGGCAAACAGGAAGAGTGACGCAGTCGATGTCGCAACCAACGACAGGCCGACCACGATCGGACCGAACAACGCAAACGAGCCGAAGATGATCAGCCCTCGCGCCGCCCGCCCGCAGTAGAGGTGGCCCAATCCCGGACAGCACATCGTCAGCGACATCGCCAACCAGGGAATGCGGGCATGAGACGATTCATGGCTGATCGACATGGGGCATCTCCTCAAGGGGTTCGGTCATGACGACGTCCACATCCGGAGACGCCACCAGAAACAGACTCGCAATGCTGTAGAGTCGCACCACCAGCACCAGCGCCGCCGCCGAGCAAACCAAATACGGGACCACTTGCTGCCAAGCCGACTTCCGCGCGGACTCCGGTTGCGACGAAACGACCGATTGCGAAGCAGACGCTCGCACGGCAGACATGATCCGGTCTGCCATTTCGGCCGGCGGCGATTCACCGCGTCGCGCATTGAGCCACGCCTGATATTCGTCGTGAGAATTCTTGTTCGCTGTGCCAAAGTTGGGTGGGTCGAGTCATCGAGACCCACAAACAAACATCACCAATCTGGTGGGTTTCGATGACTCGACCCACCCTA
>CAZILR010000657.1:0-3658 GCA_964539995.1 uncultured Planctomyces sp. | reverse complement strand
CATGAAGCCCAGCGGAATCCAGCAGCGTGCTCCGTTCACGCTCGGCATCAGCAACACGACGACCAGCAGCAGCAGACTGCCGGCGAACGCCGGATAGCTCAGCGAACGCAACGACCGATACGGCACCAGCATCGCCAGCCCCATCGCAGGCAACGACAAGCCGACCCACAGTAACTGCCGAGGGAAGCAGAAGAAAACGCCGCGGCCGAACAGCTCATCGCCGCGTGCGATGCCGCTCAGACCCAGCGCCATCAGCAGCACGGAGCAGACGACGACCAACCACGGCACACGACGCCACATGGAGACCCCTTGGAGTGCGGTGGCTCGACACCGCCCTCCATTCAATTACGCAGGTGAGGGTCGAGGCTCGAACGACGCCGTTGCGAAGCTGCGTCCGCATCAAGATCTCGTTGCACAGCATTGTCACAACCACGTCTGTGCTAGTTTGGAGATTGTCTGCCGCGATCCCTGGAGGGCGGTGTCGAGCCACCGCACTCCAGGGTGGGGTTGTAGATCAATCCGCCGAACTCTGAGAACACCGATTGTCCCACATCAGACCAGCGGATGCTTTCGCTCGGTCAGCGGCAGCGGCAGTCGTCGGCCGTCGGCGAAATGCGAGGCGTAGACACCTTGGACCATCTCGGTGATCAGTACGGCGTGCCGAATCGGAGACAGCGGTTCGCGATTCTTTTCCACCGCGTCCAGCAGATCGTTCGCCAGCGCGCGGTTGCCGTGCGACAGCCATTCCTGGCGGATCGGTCGCGGTTGATGTTCCGGAGTGAAGTGCCAGTCCTCAACCCACAGCTTCTTCCACGCAAGCTGCTCGAAGTCGGGGAGCACTCCGTTGGCAGGATAGACGAAGACATCGCCCGGCTGACGTAGTTGCAAGACCGCGTCTTCGCACTCGATAGTCAGGCCATAGACGCTGTCCCAGATCGGCTTTGGGTCGTTGTTGGTCGTACGTCGCGAACCGGGTGACGTACTCGCTGTCGAATCAAACGACCCGATAACGCCGTCATCGAATCCGAAGACCGCCAGCATCGAGTCGCCGCAGATCGGCCCGACTGGTTCCGAACCTTCGCGCCGATCGGCTTTCGTCGCCTCACGGCCTTTGACACGCAGATGCCCACTCACCCAGCGTGGTGGCCCCGCGAGCGCAATCATCAAATCGAACCAGTGCGTGCCGTGAACCAACAATTCTTCCCCCCCGCCGCGAGCGTCGTCCTTCGGTCTCGCGCGCAGACGCAGCACTCGGCCGTACTTCCCGGAACGAATTTCAGACAAGGCTCGTTGCACCGGCGGCATCGCTCGCCACTGATGCGCCATCGCCAATCGGACACGATGCGTCGTGAGTGCCGACTGAATCGCATCGGCTGACGTGAGGTCCGCGACAAACGGCTTCTCGCAGTAGACGTGGCATCCGGCCTGCGCCACGGCGTGCAAGACGGCGACGCGATCCGTGACCCAGCGTGAGCCGACACAGACGACATCCGGCTTCACGCGGTCGAGCATCTCGCGGTAATCGGCGAACGTCGCTTCGACGTTCAATCGTTGAGCGGCGAGCTTCAATCCCACCGCGTTGTCGTCGGCCACTGCGACGACCTCGGCTCGATCGAGGTCAAGAAAGGCGGTGTCGAGACCGTGGCCGTAGTCTCCGTGGCCGGTTGAGCCGATGACAGCCACTCGATAACGCTTGGCGAGCATGGCGGTTCTCTGCGAGGCGAGTTATTCGGCGACCGACGATCCTTCCGCGATCGCCTCGAACACCAGCGGGTGTTCGCTGTCGCGATCGCCGACTCGGAAGCGGACTTTGCCATCGAGCACATCGGCGAGCAAGTCGCCACAGACTTCCGCTCGCCAACCTTGTGCCAATCGAGGCGGAGGTTGCTTCGAGTTCTTCTTGCTGTGCCAGCGGACGAGGTTCTTCAGATCGGCTGTCGTGCCGACGAGACCGAGTGCGACTTTCATCTCGGCGCAGCGATTGGCCAAGACAATTTGCAGCAGCTTGCTGAGGATGTGATCTTCGGAATTCGAGTCCGGTATCGGCGTCGGCTTAGGCCACTGTGATTCGGGCAACGAGACTCCGCGCATGATGCACTCGGCCAACTCGGCCGCGTGTTTTTTGTAGCCAGGGCGATTCATGTCGCGAGTCGCTAGCACGGCTTCGGCGGTCTTCGGCTGCCGCAACGCGAGATCCACGATCAAGTCGTCTCGCAGGATGCGGCGGATCGGCTGGTTCCGTTCGGTCGCCAATTTTTCTCGCCACTGAAACAGCTCGCGCGCGACGGCCAACTGCTTCGGCTTCATCTTTTGGATGCCGCCGAGCTTTCGCCAACTGTCTTCGTTGCGTTCGTGTTCCAGATCGTCGATCAGGCGAGTGAACTCCGACTCGGCCCAATCCAATCGCTTGAGCCGCTTGAGCGACGCCTGCTGTTTCTTCCAGACGTCGATGAGGTATCGCACGTCATCGACGGCGTACTCCAACTGCTCGGTCGAGAGCGGACGCCGCCGCCAATCGGTGCGAGTCTGATGATGCCCCAGCTTCTCACCGAGAATCCGCGACACGAGCGATTCGTAGCCAACCGGATAGGTCGTGGATCGCAGTCCCTCGGCGAGTTGCGTGTCGAACAGTCGTTGCGGACGAAGTTGACCGAGGTGCAGGCAGAAGCGAATTTCCTCGCGGCCCGCGTGAACGATGACCGTCGTCGAGTCGTCCGCCATGATCTGCCACCACGCGGACAAGTCCTGCACGCGAAAGGGATCGACGGCAGCGGCTCGCTCTGGAGTCGCTAGCTGTAGCAGGCAAAGCTCGGGGAGGTAGGTGTGCTCGGAGACGAATTCGGTGTCGTAAGCCACAATGCCAACCGAGCGAATGTGTTCGCACAGGTCGTCGAATTGAGCTTGCTCGTCGATCAGCAATGTTTTTGTCGTCCCGGACATTCGCGGCCACTCCGTTGGGGCGTCATAGTACCGGCGCGGCGGTGGCTCGCAAGGGCCGGAAACCGTTGAAACTGCCTCTCAATTGTTGCACACCACAGACTTTCCGGCGGTGAACCCTGTAGCCCGAACGGCTCAGCCGCTAGCTTACGAACGAATCTGGTCGGCACGGGATTGGCCGGCCCACGTCGTCTTCGTCACCTCGGCATTTCACAGGAGAGCGCCGGCATGTTGCCTCGGCGAGAGCTGTTTCCGCACGTCATCGAAATGAATCACCAAGCCCGTCGGCGGCTGGGGTGTTGCGTCTACTTGGTCGGCGACACCCGTGAGTGGCTGCTGATCGACATCGGCTACGCCGACACGACCGACGAGATCGTCGAGTTGATCCGCCAGATGGATTTCCCGCTGGCAAACTGCAAAACGCTGATCGCGACTCACGCGGACGTGGACCACATCCAGGGTCTGGCGCGTGCTCGTGAGCTGTTCCCGAACGCCGAGACGGTCGGACATCCCGAATGCCAGCAGTTGCTCGCGGCCGGCGACCGTGTCCGAACTTATGCCGAGGTGAGTGCTCAAGGCATTTCGATCGACCTGCCGAGCATCACCATCGACCGAGCCATCAACGAGGGTGACATCCTGACCGTCGGCGACCTGAAACTAGAGGTCTGGCACACGCCCGGCCACACCAACAGCCAGCTCTCGTTCCGATTGGGGACTCTGC
>CAZILR010000656.1:0-3671 GCA_964539995.1 uncultured Planctomyces sp. | reverse complement strand
GTTCCGAGCGCGCCCACTACGCCTGCTCGACCGTCGCGAGTTGGCTGGGACTCGGCGAACAGAACGTCGTGCAGATTCCGACCTCGCCCGAAAACGAAATGCGGACGTGTCTCTTCGAGACGATGCTGCGCGATGTGCTCAAGCAAGGCCGCAAGGTCGCTGCGATCGTGGCGACGATGGGGACAACCGATGCGTTCGGCCTCGACGACCTCGCTGCGATCATCGAGATTCGTGACCGACTACGCGACGAGTTCAGCCTCGACTACACGCCGCACATCCACGCTGACGCCGTCATCGGCTGGGCGTGGAGCGTCTTCAACGACTACGACTTCACGACCAATCCACTCGGCTTTCAGCCGCGCACCGTGCGAGCGTTGGCCGGCACCGCACGGCGCATCAAGCATCTCGGTCAAAGCGACTCGCTGGGGATCGACTTCCATAAAACCGGCTTCGCTCCGTACGTCAGCAGCCTGTTTCTGCTGCGAAGCGCGGCGGACCTGCAATTGATCTCGCGCGATCAGTCCGCGACGCCGTACCTGTTCCAGTCCGGACATCATCATCCCGGCAAATACACGCTGGAGACGACTCGCAGCGGCAGTGGCCCGATGGCCGCGCTCGCCAACTTGAGACTGTTTGGCAAGGACGGCCTCCGCTCGCTGCTCGGCCATTTGGTGACGATGGCCTCCGAGCTTTCGACGCACCTGAAGGCTCACGCCTCGACCACGGTGCTCAACGCGGACAACTTCGGAGCCGTCACGCTGTTCCGAGTCTACCCCGACGGCGTCGATACGTTCTCAACGCCAAAGCTCGAACAAACCGACGCGTCGTACCGCGATCAACTGAAAGCCAACAACGCCTACAACCGTCGCGTCTTCGAGTTGATCCACGCCGAAGCCCTGCAAGGCCGAGGCGTCGTGATCTCGCTGACCGACTGCTACCGCCTCTCCGACTACGGCGAGCCAATCGTCGCCCTCAAGTCGTACATCATGAGCCCGTTCTCAGAGCCCGAAAACGTCTCCGCCGTCCTCGACTCGATCTGGCGAGCGCGGCAAATCATTGCGTCGGATAATCCTCCGCCATGAGACTCGCGTCGTTCGCGTTTTTCTTGATTCTGATCGGTTGGCACCTCCGCGATCCGTCGGAGTTGTCGCAACCGTTAAGCTCGTTTCGCGACGGGCCGTATCGAGCATGGGGCTTCACGCTGTTCGGCTTGTTGACGTTCATCGGCTTGAAGTGGATCTGGACGCTGATTCGGACGGGCAACATTTCGGACATGATCGGAGTCGCTCCGGCATTGCCGCTGTTGGGGTTTGTCGCGCTGACGGAATCGCAAGACGGATGGCATCTGCTCGCCTCGTTCGTGTTGCTCGGCTGGATTCTGCTGTTCTTCGCGGCGAAGTTGTGGGAGGAGGAGAACTGGTGGGTCTTCGCGCACTTGCTGATGCCCATCGCGATCGCGCTGACGATCCAGTTTCACAGCTTCGGACTGTGGCAGAAGTCACTCATCGCGTACTTCGTGCTGCTCATCAACGCGCATGACCTGCTCAGACTCTGCGAGCACGAGACCAAGCCGCGATCGCGCCCCCGACAAACGCCAGTCGCGGAAATCGTTCGGGAGTACTACGAATCGGGCCGCCGCAATCCATTGCAGCCGCATGACAACGGCACTCCAAAGGGAAGCGATCAAGCGTGACACTCGAAAGTTGAGGCATCATTTCAACGCGAAATCGTCCAACGCTCTCCGCCATCGACATCGTAGGCTTGCCCGTTGTGGGCCGCTCGGAGACGTTGCCGTGAAGTTGCTGACTCGCTCGATTTCTTCGGCCATGATTCTGAGCGTCTTGTACGTCGCGAGCAGCGGCCCGGCCGTTCGATTCGCTCCGCCTGTTGGCTTACCCGTCTTCACCTGACCTTCGCATGGTGCCGGTGGTTCATCGGCAGTGATGTTTCCGCATTCGGCGGGTCCGATGTTTGGCATGTCGCGAACGCAAGAAATCCTTCGACAGGTCTATTCACCGTTGTTTTGGGCTGATCGCCAATCCGTGCCCGGCAGCGGCCTCTTGAGAAAATACTGGGGCCTGTGGCAACGCCGATCGCCTTGAGTGGCTGCCGGACGCAATCCATGGGGAGATCACCTCCCACGATCATGAGCCGTCACCTGTTCCTTGCCCCCGGCCACCTCCCGCCAAACTCACCCCGGCTCTGCTGGCTCCTGCATATGAGTTGCCACCGCTGGAGATTCTTCGGAGGTTGGTCTTAGAATCACTTCCAATGATAAGCGCTCTGTTCGCCAGGAGACCCGCCGACATGAAAGTCCCCAAAGTGATCGTCGAAAAGCATCTCGATGGTTATGTCGCGTACCCGTTGGGATTGAAAGGAGCCGTCGTAGGTCAAGGCGACACCTACGAGGAAGCTCTGGCCGACGTCCGTTCGGCGATTCAGTTTCACGTCGATACCTTCGGCCCGGAAGCCTTCGAGGAAGACGACGTGCTTGACGCTTTTCTGGTCGAGTCGGGAGTTTCCGTCTGATGGCGAAGTTTCCGGTGGATGCTCCGCGCGACCGCGTGCTGCGAGCCTTTGAACGGCTCGGCTTTCATTTGGTCCGTGAAGGCAACCACATCGCGATGTCGCGCGACAACCAGGACGGCACCAGCACGCCACTGACCATGCCCAACCATCGCACGCTCAAATCTTCGACGCTGCGAACCATTCTGACCCAAATTCGCGTTTCACGCGACGACTTTCTCGACGCCTACAACAACAGTTGAGTTACCCAAGGAGCTGCTATGAGCCGCCGCCTTTGTTTGAGTTGCTTATGCATTCTCATGGTTCAAGCGGCCGTAGTTCCGCTGGGTGCCGCTGATCCTCGTCCCGGCGACGAGGCCATCGAGAAGTATCTGGCTGGCGAAACAAAACTACTCAGCCTGAATGTGCTGGCGGAAGCTGAGTCGCGCGAGGCTTGGGAGGCGAAGCGTGAGGAGTTGAAGCGGCAGTATTGGGACATGCTCGGACTTTGGCCGGTGCCGGAGCGGACGCCGCTCAAGGCGACGGTCACGGGGGCGGTTGCTCGCGAAAACTTCACCGTCGAAAAGGTGCATTTCCAATCGAAGCCGGGACTGTATGTCACCGGGAATTTGTATTTGCCGAAGTCGAGAGGGCAGGTTGCCAATCCGCCTAACGACAAGCTGCCTGCGGTGCTTTACGTCTGCGGGCATTCAGGCAAGGGACGAGACGGGAACAAGACGGCGTTTCAGCAGCATGGGATGTGGTTCGCAACGCACGGGTACGTCTGCCTGATTATCGACACGCTGCAACTCGGTGAGGTCGCCGGCATCCATCACGGGACGTACAACCGCGATCGTTGGTGGTGGCATTCGCATGGCTACACGTCGGCCGGGGTCGAGTGTTGGAACGGCGTACGAGCGATCGACTATCTCGTGTCGCGGCCGGAGGTCGATCCGGAGCGGATCGCGGTGACGGGGATCAGCGGCGGCGGAGCGGCGACGTTTTGGATCGCGGCAGCGGACGAGCGAGTCAAAGTCTGCGTGCCGGTCAGCGGCATGAGCGATCTGCAAAGCTACGTCACCGACAAGGTCTGCAACGGTCACTGCGACTGCATGTTCCTCTACAACAACTACCGCTGGGAGTGGACGACGATCGCGGCGTTGGTG
>CAZILR010000655.1:0-3675 GCA_964539995.1 uncultured Planctomyces sp. | reverse complement strand
CGCCGCGCGAGCGGCCATGACATCCGCGAGTCCCAATCCGCCCAAGGCCGAGACACCGACGCGCAGAAACTCGCGGCGTGAGGCCGGGCCTTGGCAGATCGTTGCAGGCGAATCGCTCATCACAGGCTCCGTGGTGGGAGTCAAGACGGCACCAAAGTAATCGGTCAGACGTAAGGTAGGGAAGAACGAAGACGACTTGGTGGGTCTCGATGACTCGACCCACCCTACGAACTGTCTCCATTGGCGACTAAGACGGTACTTGCTCGCGCAGTTTCTTGATGCCGGCGCGGAGGGCGGATTGATACAGCCACAAGTCACCGCTGTAGGCCACCATTTTGAAGCCGCGTTGGAGTTGCGATTCTCCTTCGGCAACGCTGGTCACGAGAACCGCCGGAATTTTGTTGTGAGCACGACACGCGGCGAAGACTCGGTCGGTCGCGGCGAGCACGTCGGGATGATTCATCTGGCCGGGGATACCGAGCGAGTTGGTTAGGTCGTAGAGGCCAATCCACAGCGCGTCGATGCCGGGGACGGCGGCGATCTCTTCGACGTTTTTCAGGCCCCCTGCGGTTTCGATTTGGGCGATCAGCAGCGTTTCGTCATTCGCGGAGCGCATGAGTTCGGGGATCGGACTGCTGCGGTAGTCATCGTGTGCGAGATTGAACGCGGCTCCGCGACGGCCATTAGGCGGGTACTTGGCGGAGTTGACCAGCAGGCGAGCTTGGTCGGCGTTCTCGCACATCGGGATCATCACGCCCATCGCGCCGATGTCGAGCACGCGGGCGACGAAGTGATACTCGGTGGCTGGGATGCGGACGATCGGGACCATTTCGGACTTCGGTGTCGTCGCGATCAGCATCCGGATCGTTTCGAGATCCCAGCCGGTGTGTTCCATGTCGAACAGAGCGAACTCGGCCCCGGCATTGGCCGCAAGCCGTGCGATGCCGGTCGTGTTGAACTCGAAGAACATCGTGCCGATCGATACGCCTCCTTCGCGGAGTTTGTGTTTGACGAAGTTGTGAATCATGGAGGCTCCTGATTGGTCGTAGGATGGCCGCCCTCGGCCGTCCGTCTTTTGATTGCGGCTCTTGAAACACAGGACGGCCGAGGGCGGCCATCCTACGGGATGATTAGCCAGTTTGCCGGGCCTGTTCGTTTCGGCGTATTCGGTGCCAAGCGGTTCCAGCCATCGACGGCGGCTTCGAGGATAACACGGCGGTCGGAGCGATCGGGCCCGATCAAATCGGGAAGGTCGCCAACAGTGAGTGCTCCGGGCACGAGGCAGTCGTGAGCGACCAGCACCAAGTAGTCGGCCAGCAGCGATCGCCAACTCGACAAGCCTCCGACGGTGTAAATCGACGAGACGTCGTCTTCAAACAAGCCGGCCAGCAGCGCGAGCAGCGGAGCTTGCGGCTCGGACGGAGCTGGCAGCGCCGAATCGTCGTCTCGCGGCTGACGGAATCGAGCCGTGCCGGGATTCGGAGTCGTGAGCGATTCGCCCCACAGCGCGAAGCGGCGGCCCTTGAGTTCGCGGTGCTCGCGCAGCCAACTCATCGCGATCTGCAAGTCGCGCAATTGCTGGCCGAGCAGCGGAGTGCGGAGCATCAAGGCAGTGGATGAGATCAACGTCGCTGAGCTGCGTCGGCCGTGGCTGTCCCCCAGCTTAGATTCGCCGATCCCGCGCGGATCGACGAGACAAACTGCCGCGCCTCGTTCGAGCAACTCAGCGATGTCACTCGTGCGTTCCTTCAACAGCCGCTCTTTGCCTTGCGAACAAATGGAGACGACGACCGGTTGTTGATCACGCAGCTCTTTCGGCTTCAGCAAGAGGATCGGAATGCGAGTACCCATCGAACTTACGAGCACAACGGCCTCGGTACGAATTCCCGAGGCCATCTCTTGCCGGACCGGTCGCGATCCAACGAGCTGGTCTTCGGAGGCGTTCTTCAAAAGGTAATTCCAGTGAATTCGGAGGCCGCGTCGGAACTCGTCGGGAGCGAGTTGCGACAGTCGCAATTTCGCGTGTCGCGTGGCGAGTTGATCCGCGAGTGCAGTTGTCATCTCGGAGAGCGACTTCGGCTTCAGCTCGGCTTTCAGTTCTGGCGTCCAGCAGCGGAGACGGTCGGCAGGGAGTCGCGAGCTGAATTCTGTCTCTGGCGTCACGTCGATGTTGAACCACAAGCGGAACGCTTCGTGAATGCGCACGCGATGCGTCTTGCCGATGTGTGTGCAGTGAGTGTCCGTCGGCGACGAGCCACTGACGGCTCCTCGACCGTGAGTGAATGCGAGAGAATTCGGCTGCTCATAGAAACCAAAGATCGTTTGCAGACGCTTCCAGACCGGATCACGCTCCTGATCCCAGTTGAATTCGTGAGCGTAGATCAGCTTGCGCGGCGCGATGCCGCCGACGATCACCCACGGCAGGAAACCCTGCGCGGCTGAATCCCGCAGGTTGCGAGTCGATTCCCAACTGCCGCCGCCGGCGTAGTTGAACCAGGTCTCGGCATCATCGGGCAACGGGTATTTCGTTTCGGGCTGCGGGCCGCCGAAGTTGAACGGGACGACGGCGGCGAAGCGCTCATCGAGCGCGCCGGTCACGGCGACTGGATCACCTCCGCCCGCGACCGCTCCGAGCAGAATCAATCGCTTGTGATCGACGCCCGGCCGAGCCAGCAGAACATCGGCACCGCGCATCATGTCCCACGCCATCCAGCCGACGAGACTTTCACCGACGAGACTCAGTTGAATCGCGCTGTCGTAGCGGAACGAGTAGTCCGCGTGGCCGACTCGGTATTGCTTGTCGAAATCGGCCGCCGTTGCGAACGGATGCTGTCGCCGCTCGCCGTGTCCGACTTGATCCATGACGAGAACGACGCAGCCGGCTCGTGCCCACGTCATGCCCATGTCTTGCAGTTCGCCGTGTTCTTTCGGCGTGTGATGCGCGTGGCAAATCAGGATGCCGGGCATCGACTCGCGCGGCTTCGCGGGGCGATACAGGTTCGCCGTCACCCACCAGCCGGGGCGGCTCTCGAACACGATGTTCTCGATGATGAAGCCATCGCCCTCGAAAGTGGACGCGACTCGGACGGGAATGGACGTCGGCGGCTCCGGCCACGAGCCGAGCGACGTTTTCAGAGCGGTGACTTTGCCTTTGCGGAAGCGTTCCCATTCGTCGCGGGTCGTGATCTGCCGCCACTCGTCTGAGCTTTGCTGGTTGGCCGACCTGATGCGCTGCTGCTGACGCTCGCGAACGTGATTGGCGAACGCTTCACGCTCGGCCGCCGGGACGACGCGCGTGTCGAGCGATTGCAGGGACTTCAAGAGAGTCTCGTCAGCGGCTCGCGCGAGCGACGTGACCGCGATCACAAGCATCAGGGTGGGGATGACGGCCAGCGGCCAGCGGCACCCGGTTTTCGGCCGGGCAACAGACAACGAACTTTGAGCGTTCATTTCCGAACTCGTGGTGAGGTCAGTATTCTGCGTGCCCACCGCCGACTGTCGGCGGCGATTTGCGAACATCAAACACAACCGCTCGTTCAACAACAAGGTGCCGACCATGAGCAGCCCGGAAGCCAAGGCCAAAGAACTCGGACTCACGTTCACGGAAGTGAAGCCGGGATACCTCAATTTGTGTGCGAAGACGGGGAACCTGCTGTTCACGTCGGGGCACACCAG
>CAZILR010000654.1:0-3676 GCA_964539995.1 uncultured Planctomyces sp. | reverse complement strand
TTCGTGTGGTCCGACATCTTTCGCGTCGTGCCGCAACGGCCAGTGAGCAATGAGCCGATCTTCGGCTTCGCATGCCGTCCAACAACCGAAAACCAACCACGTCACACACAGAAATCGCATCGCATGGGGCATGCGGAACTCCGATCGAAGAAACTCGGCATAGAATGAATTGTGAATCGTCGCTGGAGCTTGCGATTCAATGAATTTCAAGCAGATCGCGAAAACCCGAAAGTGCGAAACCACGAAATTGAGAACTCTCGCGTTTTCGCACTTTCGACCTTTCGCGATTCTCCCTTCCTCCGGCTACTTCAGCAAACTCTTCTCGACGACCGCCCGCGCCTTGTCGAAACACGGATTCCATTCGATCTCCGGCCGGCCGTCGCGCAGGCAGTCGCGGACTTTTTGCAGCGTGTTGCGAGCCATGTGCGGGCAGCGGTTGCAGGCACAGGTTTCGCCGCTGGATTCCATCAGGCCGGGGATCGGGACGTAGTTGTGCTGCGGAGCGATCTTTTGCAGCGGGTGGATCATGTTGGCTTCGGTCGCAACCAGGAACGTCTGCGGCTCGGCGATGGACGCGACGTGTTTGCGCATCGCTTCGGTACCGCCGATGAAGTCGGCGTGTTCGAGAATGTTCACCGGGCATTCCGGGTGAGCGATGATGCGGCTGCCGGGGTTGTTCCGTTTGGCTCGCAGCATGTCGGTGATGCTGAAGACTTCGTGGACCATGCACGAGCCCGGCCACAGGATCATCTTGCGGCCGGTGACTTCCGACAGATACCGGCCGAGATGCTGATCCGGTACGAACAGGATTTCCTTGTCGGCCGGCACGCGGTCGATGATCTCGCGAGCGTTGCCGCTGGTGACGATCCAATCGACGAGGCTCTTCACCGCCGCCGACGTGTTGATGTACGCGACCGTCTCGAAGTCGTGCCCTTCGGCTCGCAGCTTTTGTTGGTATTTCGCCAATTCCTCCGGCTGGCAACTGTCCGCCAGCGAGCACCCCGCCAGCATGTCCGGCAGCAGCACGCGCTTGGCCGGGTTGAGCATCTTGGCCGTCTCGGCCATGAAATGGACACCGCTAAAAACGATCGTCGAGGTCGTCACTCTCGTGGCGTCTCTCGCCAACTTCAGACTGTCGCCCGTAAAATCGGCGACGTCCTGAATGTCCCCATCCACATAAAAGTGAGCGAGGATCGTCGCATCTTTTTCCTTCTTGAGCCGCTCAATCTCGTCCATCAGTTCGAGCGGGTCTTCCTCAACGGCGGGAGCTTGTCCCAAAATCGGCAAAGTGGCGGGCATGATGTTTCCTCGTGGAGCACGCGGCTCGCGTGCGAGTTCGTGCTGGATTATAGGATGGCCGCCGACAACGGCTACCGCGGCGAACGAAAGTGCTCGACCAATCTAACCCGACGCGCAAGCGAGGGCGGGCGTTTCACGCGGCCATGAACATGGAGTCTTTGGAAGCGTTCGCCCTCGCTCGCGCTTCGGGTTAGTTTCCCGCTATACTCCGCGCGAACCGTGAGACCTCACAGCTTTTTGACAGGACGACTCGCCGATGCCCGCCGTTGTTTCCGACTTGCTTGATTCCGGTGATTCCAAACTCTTCGACATCAAAACGCACGGCCCCGGCCCCGTCGGGCGGTTGCCGATCAACGAGAAAATGTTGCTCGACGAACCGAGCGGCATCATGTTCGGACTGACTCAGGCCGCCGGCATGGGTTGGGATCCGGCGCAGCTTGGCCGGCCGCAGTATCTGATCCTGAGCACACAAGGCGGACTGCGTGGCGAAGACGGCAAGCCGATCGCGCTCGGCTATCACACGGGGCACTGGGAAGTCGGCTTGCTCGTGCGAGCGGCGGCCGAGGAATTGAATCGCCTCGAAAAACTGCCGTTCGCGGCCTACGTCAGCGATCCATGCGACGGACGCTCGCAAGGGACGACCGGCATGATGGACAGTCTGCCGTATCGTAACGACGCGGCGGTCGTGTTGCGGCGGTTGATTCGCTCGATGCCGACTCGCAAAGGAGTCATCGGCGTTGCGACGTGCGACAAGGGGCTGCCGGCGATGATGCTGGCACTCGCAGCTCAGCACAATTTGCCCGGAGTGATCGTGCCTGGCGGAGTCACTCTGCCGGCCGACGACGCCGAGGATGCCGCGAAAGTTCAAACGCTGGGAGTGCGATACGCCCACGGCAGTGTGACGTTGGACTACGCCGCCGAGGCGGGCTGCAAGTCGTGCGGTAGTTCCGGTGGCGGTTGCCAATTCATGGGGACGGCCGGCACGTCGCAGGTCGTCGCCGAGGGATTCGGACTCGCGCTGCCTCACACCGCGCTGATGCCTTCGGGCCAAGCGATCTGGCTGGACGGTGCGAAGCGAGCCGCTCGCGCGGTGATCGCACAAGAAGCGGCCGGCATCACGATGAAGGACATTTTGACCGAGGACGCTCTGCACAATGCGATGGTCGTTCATGCGGCGTGCGGTGGCTCGACGAATCTCGTGCTGCACATTCCAGCGATCGCGTTCGCAGCCGGATTGAAGCGACCAACGGTTGACGATTGGAACCGAATCAACCGCCAAGTGCCGCGATTGGTCGATGTCTTGCCGAACGGCCCTGTCGGGCACTGGACGATCTGGATGTACCTCGCGGGTGGCGTTCCAGAAGTCATGCTGCACCTGCGCGACCTCGGCCTGCTGAAGCTCAACGCGCTCACAGCGACCGGACAGCCTCTCGGCGAGGTGCTCGATTGGTGGCAGCAGTCGGAACGCCGAGCCACCTTGCGGAAGTTGTTGCAAGAAAAAGACGGCATCAACCCGGACGACGTGATCATGTCGGCCGACCGTGCCCGGTCGAAGGGGCTGACGAGCACCGTGTGCTTCCCGATGGGCAACATCGCGCCGGAGGGGAGCGTCATCAAGGCCACCGCGATTGATCCGACCGTCGTGGATGGGGACGGCGTTTATCGGAAGCTCGGCCCCGCGAAAGTCTTCAACTCCGAACGCGCTGCCGTCGCGGCCGTGAAGGGACGCGGCGACAAAACCATCGAAGCCGGCGACGTGATCGTCGTCATGTGCCGCGGGCCGCTCGGCAGCGGGATGGAAGAGACGTATCAGCTCACGTCGGCCCTGAAATATGTGTCGTGGGGCAAGACGGTCGCGCTCATCACGGATGCCCGCTTCTCCGGCGTTTCAACCGGAGCGTGCATCGGCCACGTCGGCCCCGAAGCATTGGCCGGCGGCCCGATCGGCAAGCTGCGTGACGGTGACATGATCGAAATCATCATCGACCGCAACACGCTCGACGGCAGCCTGAATCTTGTCGGTGATGCGACGCGAAGATTCTCGCACGAAGAAGGAGCAAAGATTCTCGCCGCCCGCGAACCATCGTTGCCATTGGTTCCCGATCCGCAACTCCCCGACGACACGAAGATTTGGGCAATGCTGCAACAACTCAGCGGCGGCACCTGGGGCGGCTGCGTGTACGACGTGGATGCGCTGGCACGAGTGGTTGCAGCCGCGAAAGTCGTTTCCTAGCTGTACCGCGACCGTCAGGAAGCGGCCTGTCTGAGAGCCAGCGGCCGGCCGCTCCCTGACGGGCGCGGTACGGATTCACTCACAGGATCAAATCTCATGTCCGATTTGTTGCAAACCCCGCTGCATGATTGGCACTCCACGCAT
>CAZILR010000653.1:0-3679 GCA_964539995.1 uncultured Planctomyces sp. | reverse complement strand
ATTCCCCAGAAATCTCAACGTCCTTGCGGCGTCGCGCCGCCGTCTCGACTCGCGAAAGAGCGCCCCATGCTTCGCACGTTTTGCTTCGCCGTCGGCATCTTCATCGCCATGTGGGGCGCGACTTTTTTGATGGTCGATCAAATGACCTTCGCCTGGAAGGTCGAGCCGACCATCGAACGCGATCCGTCGTTCCGTGGCTTCTACGTCACGCTTAACGAAAGCAAGCAACGAGTTTTCAATCCGCCACAATGGCTGGCCTTCTGCCTGATGTCGGTTGGCACGGTCACGATGCTGTACTCGGTCGCGTTGCCAAAGAAACAAGGCTGACGCTGAGAGTAGGATGGACGCCCTCGTCCGTCCCAAGTCGATCACGGACGGACGAGGGCGTCCATCCTACAGCAAATCGGCAATCGGCCTGCCATCGGACAAGATCGCGATTGGCCGGCCAGAGTGATCCAGAAAGCTCCGTGCAGCGTCGATACCGAGATGCCGATACAACGTCGCCAGCAAATCCTGCGGCGTGAATGGCTTCTCAGTCGGGAACTCCGCCTTCGAGTTCGTCGCGCCCACGACTTGTCCCATTCGCATACCGCCACCGGAAAGCAACGCCGTGTACGCCTGCGGCCAGTGATCGCGGCCGGTCCCTTGAGCATTGTGACTCAATCGCGGAGTGCGCCCGAACTCACCCACGACGACGACCAGAATCTTCTTGTCGAGTCCACGCTCGAAGATGTCTTCGATCAGCGTCGCGAGCGCGTGATCCATGTACGGCAGCCGAGTTCGCATGTAGCCGCCGAAGTGTCCGGGTCGCATCGCATTCAAAATGTGATCGTCCCAGTTCGTGAATTCCGGGCCGTTCTTCGGCGTGTTGATCGCCAGATTGATGACCGCTGCTCCCGCTTCCGCCAATCGCCGAGCCAACAGGCAACCCTGTCCCCACAGATTGCGGCCGTAGCGGTCTCGCAAGCGGTCATCTTCCTTCGACAAATCGAACGCTGCCGCCGTCGTGGAACTCGTGAGCAACTCGAACGCCCGTTCGCGAAATTGCCCGGCCGCTTCAAGCTGCCCGTTTTGATCGAGGTCTTTCCGCATGCGATCGAACTCGGTCAGCAACGCCTTGCGGTTGTCCAAGGTCACAGCGTCACGGCTGATGCTGACCTGAGTCTTCAGCGGCGCGTAGTTCGCCGACGACGGATCGCCGGCATCGAACGCCGCGTGATGCCGGCCGAGATACGTCGGTCGCGTGTAGTACGGCTGACTCGGAACGGCGACATAAGGCGGGATCGCGTTCGCTCCCATTCCACGGACTCGACTGGCAACCGAGCCGAAATCGGGATGCTCGCTCTTCGACTGCGACGTCGGGTCGAGCACGCTCGGCCGCTTGCCGGTCATCACGATGATGCCGCCGTCGCTGTGAATGCCGATGTCGTGATTCAGCGACCGCACCAGCGAGAACTTATCGGCCACCGCCGCCTGTCGAGGAAACAGCTCGCAAATTTCCATCCCAGGCACGTTGGTCGGAATCGGGTTGAAGACGCTGCGGTACTCGATCGGTGCCTGTGGTTTCAGGTCATACGTCTCCAACTGCGACGGCCCGCCGTGCAGATACAGCATGATGACTGACGTGTCAGTGCTCGATGTCCCAGCCAACGCTCGTGCCGCGAGCACGTCGCTCAAAGCCAATCCGCCCAAGGCGAGCGAGCCGACTTGCAAGAATTCACGGCGACTCACCGGGCCAGAACAGAGGACAGGATTCATCGCAAAACGCCTCCGTTTGTAGCCATCATCGCTCCGCGTGATGAGCCTCATTCGTTTGGCTCGCTTCCGTCAACGGTACTTCAACCCCTTCCGCCATCAACCGCGCAAGGCTCGTCACGCGGAGCGATGACGGCTACGTTGTCAGTGATTCAAACAGAACTCCGATGACGCCAGCAGTGCCCAGGCCAGTTGCTTCAGCACCACCTCTTTGCGATCGCCAGCGGCCTTCAGTTGTTCGGTCACTTCCGCGATCTCTTCGGCGACAGGTCGGCGAGACAAGACGCTGACGTAGAGTTCATCGGCAACGGCCTCCGACGAATCGAGAGCCTTGAGCCGAGTCAGCAAGTTTTCTGGCTGCGCGTCGAGCAACTTCAGCAACTCGACATCGTTCATCAGAAACAGCGACGCTCGGAGCGACGGAGCGAATTCACCTTCCGGCTCCATCGGCGGATTCGCAAACGCCTTGACGAATTTCAGCTTGATCGCATCCGCTGGCTTGGTTCCGACGGCGGTCGTCACGCTGGCGAACAACTGCTCAGCCGATAGCGGCTTCTCCAGAGCGACAGCGAATCGGTCAGGAAGCGGATCTTTCGCGTCGGCCGGCAAGACGCCTGATCGCTGATAGGTCCGAGTCAACGCCAACTCGCGAAGTAACCATTTGAGATCAAACTTGTGCTCGATCATCTCACGAGCCAACAGGTCGAGCAGTTCCGGATGCGACGGTGGGTTCTCGCTGTGATGCAAGTCGAGTGGATGCACGAGGCCACGGCCCATCGTCACGAACCAAATGCGATTGGCGATGCTCTTCGCGAACTGCGTGTTGTCGGTTGCTGTGATCTGGTTCGCGAGTTGTTCCAGCGGGCTAAACTTCGGCCGGCCGGGGTCTTTCGTCTTCTTGTCGGGCGGTTCGAGATATTCCTCACCCTTGGCGAACTCCGGAATCGCGATCTCGGAACGGCCCGGAACGCGCGGCCCGATCGACTTCTTCTCCGGGTTGAAGACCGACTGGAATTCGATCTTCTTTGTCATCAGCTTTTCGCTGACGGCCGGAAACTTCACGTCGCTGCGCAGATCCGTGTTCAAGAACGCGATGTACAAGCCTTGGAAATCATCCTGCTTGTAGTCCTTAATGAAGAGGTGGTCGTGGCACTGAGCACATTGCAAGTCCATGCCCAAGAACAGCCGTCCGACATCGCGCGTCAGAATCGGGTAGTCGATCGCGTTCTGACCGTAATGCTCCAGCCGTTTGCTGAGGAAAAATGCCGACGCCCGCGTCTGTTCATTCTTGGGATCGGGCGAAACCATTTCGCGAACCATCTGATCCCACGGTTTGTTCTGCTTGAACGATTCGCGGAGGTAGGCGATCCATTCGGGATGCTCGCCGCGTCGCTCCATCAGCATGACGTGCATCAGGTCGGCCATCCGATTCGGGAACTCGTCGCTGGCGAGGAGCTTGTCGATCAGCTTCTCTCGTTTGTCGGTGGCCGAGTCGTTCAAGAACTCGCGAGCTTCCGTCACTTTGGGGATGCGGCCGACGAAATCGAGGAACGCGCGACGCAGAAATTCCGCATCATCCGCCAGTACCGCGACCGGCTGTCCGGTGAGTTTCGCATCGACCAACGCATCGACTCGCGAATGCATCGGCTCATCGGCGGATGACGAGTTGACAAGTCCGATCGAAATTCCAACCAGCATCAACCAACAACAGGAGAGTCGAACCATCGGCATGATCGTTCCACTTCGGAGGGAGGAGAGGCGGGTATCGAACGCGGGAAGGTGTCAGTGGCGTGCCATGTTGGCGGGGGAGTATAACCAGTCCGGCAACGGGGTCGGGAGTCTTTTTCTCGTGCCAGACACTCGACCCTCGATTTTTTTTTGCGGCGACGCCGTCACCAAACTAACCCGAAGCGTCAGCGAGGGC
>CAZILR010000652.1:0-3680 GCA_964539995.1 uncultured Planctomyces sp. | reverse complement strand
TTGCCGCCGCGCCCAACCCCGGCCACCAAGTAGCCCAGGCTCTTGTGGCCTGGGTGATTTCTCTGCATGCAAGAATCGACCGACCCACAAGGGGTCGGGCTACAGTGCGAAATCGTCGTGCCTTGTCCGATCACGTCAGAATTTCACGGACCACTCGGCACTCGCGTTTGGCGGTCAGCGTTTGTTCTTGCCCGTTGTGGATGTAGGCCAGCTTGGAATGATCCAGGCCGAACTGATGCAGCAGCGTGGCTTGGAAATCATTCGCCGTGACGATGTCTTTGATTGCGCGGTGGCCGAACTCGTCGGTCTCGCCGAAGGTCATGCCGGGCTTGATGCCTCCGCCGGCCAGCCATGTCGAAAAGCCTTGGCCGTTGTGGTCTCGGCCGCAGGTCGCGGGATCCCCTTCGGTCACGGGTAGCCGTCCAATTTCTCCGCCCCAATGCACGATCGTGCTGTCGAGCAACCCGCGCCGTTTCAGATCCGTGACCAGCGCGGCGGCCGGCTGATCGGTCTTCTTGCAGATCGCCGGCAGCGCGGTGCGGATGCCGGTGTGAGTGTCCCACGGCTGACCACCCAAAAAGAGCTGCACGAAACGCACGCCACGTTCCACCAACCGCCGAGCGATCAAGCAGCGTGTGCCGTACTCGCGCGTTTCGTCTTTGTCCAGGCCGTAGAGCTTTTGCGTCTCTTCGGTCTCTTGCGACAGATCGAGAGCCTCCTTGGCCGCCGTCTGCATCCGAGCCGCTAACTCATACGACTGGATGCGAGCTTCCAGGTCTGCCTCGCCCGGATGCAGTTCGAAATGCCGACGATTCAAGACTCGCAGCAAGCCGAGGTTCTGAGCTTGCAATGTCCCCTTCAGATGTGGCGGCGGATCGAGGTTCAGGATACGCGGCTCCTGAGCACGCAGCACCGTTCCTTGAAACAGCGGCGGCATGAAACCGTTCGACCAATTCAGCACACCATCCACCGGATGTCCGCCAGGATCGCTCAGCACCATGTACGCCGGCAGGCTCTGGCTTTCGCTGCCGAGCGCGTACGTCAACCAAGCACCCAGCGTCGGCCGCCCGGTCACGGCCGGGATGCCTCCTTGCCAGTAGCGAATCGAAACCTCGTGCCCGTTGTGCCCGGAGTGCATCGAACGGATCACGCACAAGTCATCGACGACCTGTGCGGTGTGAGGCAGCAGTTCAGAGACTTCGGTGCCGCAATCGCCATGCTTCGCGAAGCTCCACGGCGAGCCGAGCAGCTTCTTGCTGGCTCGATTGACGAAGCTGTACACGACCTCGCCGGGGTAATCGGTCCCGTTGAACTTCGTCAGCTCCGGCTTCGGATCGAGTAAATCCATGTGCGCCGGCCCGCCGTGCATGAACAGCGAGATCATGGCCCGCGCCTTCGCTTCGCCCGTCGGCTGCTTCGGCAACAAATCAAACGACTGCGGCTTGAGCTTTACCGTCGGCGGCACGGCCAGCAGATTTTCCTGGTTCAGCAACCAAGCCAGCGCGACGCCGCCAATGCCAAGCGTGCTCTTCGTGAGAAGTTCGCGCCGAGTCGGTTGAAAACGAAACGTGTTGTCGGGCATCGTTGATTCCTCAATCGACGTACAGAAACTCGTTGGAACTGGTCAGTGCCTGGCACAAGTCGGTCAGAGCCTGCAATTCAGGATCGGCATTGGCCGGGGATGCAGACAAGCTTGCGAACTGCTGACGGAAGAATTCACACACGGCGGCGAACTCGCTCGGAGTGATTGGACGCTGATACGCGATTTGCCACGCAGCGGCGATTTGATTCGCCAACGACGGCGGAGTCGGGCCGGGGAAGCCTTTGTCGGAAGCCCACACGACTTCTTTGCCGTCGGTGGATTTCAGTTTGATCGTGATCGACCACGCGAATGAGTCGGACGTGACCGACTCGCGACAATCGGTGATGAAATCCAGCGTGTCGCCTGGCTGCACTTCGATCGCGGCGACGTTCACATCAACCGCTTTGTGCTCGGCGATCCATTCGCCAGCGAGTCCGCTGCGGCTGGAGACGACTCGACTGCGAACACCGTCACCGTTCTCGCTCGGATGATGCAAGCTGCCTGTGATCGAGACCGTGCCGGCCAGCGGCGCGGTCCAGCGGCGAATCGGCGAGTGCTGTTGATCGTTGCCGGTGTGACCGCCGGCCGCATTCAGGAACGAGAAGCCAATCGCGGGATCGGGAACGACCGGGCCGCCTTGCCATTGCGAGCCGGTCCAGTGTGCGAACTTGGTGAACGACTTCGTGCGTTTCGTCGAGTCATCGAATTCACCGTAGCCGATCTGCCAGAGATCGCCGGGGCGTAGCGGCAACAAGCTGGGATCAAACTCGAATGGCAGCGGCTTCGACGACATCGCTGCCGCGTCCAGACGAACACGCGCGGTCAATGAGCCGGCTTGCTTCAACGCGAATTCGCTGTTCATCAGCATCAGCGATTGGGTGGCGACGGTCGAAGCCGGTCGCTTGTCGCAATTGCATTCCATGACCGGAGCGTCGAACGCGCGCATCAGCGTTTCGGGCTTGCTGCGTTTTTGCTGGACGTAGACGCTGCGGCGAGACGTGTCATTGACGACGACCTGCCCGACGAAATCCTCGGTGATGGCGATCGGTTTCCCAAACATTGTGTTCGATAACGACCCGCTGGCCGCGAGCACTCGGTCACGCATGACCTCGGCCTCCAACCGCCGCACGCTCATGCGGCCGAGCAATTGGTTGCTCGGATCGACCGCGTCGAGTTCCGGCCGCCGCGCCGACGATTGCCGGTAAACGGTTGAAGTCATCAGCAGGCGATGCAGACGCTTGAAGGAGCTCGTAGTCCCGCCTTCAGGCGGAACGGTGTTCGATGTCGGCGATGTTCCGCCTGAAGACGGGACTACGAACGACGCCAGCCAATCGAGCAACTCTGGATGCGTCGGTCGTTCGCCGAGTTGTCCGAAATCCCCGGGCGTGCCGACCAGACCGCGGCCGAAGTGGTGCATCCAGAGTCGATTCGCGAGTGCTCGCGGCAGCAGCGGATCGCGTCCGCTGACGAGATGCTTTGCGAACGCCAAGCGGCGGCCGGTCGAATTGATCGACCCATCGTTGATCGGGAATTCGATGAGCTGACCGGGCGGCGTGGCGATCTCCAACATCGCGGCCTTCACGACATCCTTCGGTTGGCGATGATCGCCGCGATGGAAGAGGTGTGTCAGAGGTGGTTCGCCATCTTCTTCAGCGAGGCAGAACAGAAACTCTTCGACCGGCTTCTTAGCTCGCATCTCGCCCATGCGCGTGTCGAAGGCTTTCAATTCGTCGGCCTCTTTCGGCAAGTACTGGTAGAGCACGCCGGGCGAGATGTTGACGCTGGGCCGCTCCTTCAAAAGTTGCTGCTGCTCCGGCGAGCGTTTGTCGCCGGGTGTGTTGTAGGCGTCACGCAGTTTGCCGCGCAGTTCTTCGGGATGCTTGGCGAGTTCCAGTTCGAGAGCCTTCGCCATGTACTCGGTTTGTTTCGAGTTCTTTTCGGCGGCGACCTTCGTGACTTCGGCTTCGATCGCGGCCGAGGCGGCGCGATCAGCGTCGGTGTACAGCGTTTTCAGCCGGCCCTGCCAGCGTTTCCAATTCAGCGATGGCTCGAAGATCGCTCGCAACTCGTAGTACGCGACTTGCGAGACCGGATCGTA
>CAZILR010000651.1:0-3680 GCA_964539995.1 uncultured Planctomyces sp. | reverse complement strand
CGATTACCACGAATAAAATCTCAACAAATGGGAATTGCCTGAATCGGAGATTCATCTACAACTCCTTCTCCAAGGCTCGTCATGAGGACCGCTCTCGTCGTGAAAGTCATCGTAGTGTCGGATTATTTGGATCGCACAGAAAATAACGATTGCCGCGAAGTCAAACTGGCTGGCGGTCAGCTTCAGGAAAAACTCTGCGGGTTCGCTCAAATCGCTCAAGACCGGACCATCCGACCGGTCATGCCTGGAATTCGTGAGTTGCCGACATGTTTCCAACCGTCAACGTCCGCGCATAGCGCAGATTCTCCTTCAGATCGCACCTCGTGTGGTTGCAACGTGGAAGGAGACTCAAGTCATGCACCGGGACAAGAAAGTCGGATTGGCGTTGGCGATTCTGCTGTGCAGCATCGTCGGAGCATTCTTCTTTCGAGACGACGCGCCGCGGACCAACGGCCCA
This sequence comes from uncultured Planctomyces sp., assembly GCA_964539995.1. Classification (GTDB taxonomy): domain Bacteria; phylum Planctomycetota; class Planctomycetia; order Planctomycetales; family Planctomycetaceae; genus SXKJ01. The sequence goes on along the minus strand of CAZILR010000651.1, from coordinate 3,223 downwards.
GAACTGAAAGACCCGCAGCGGCTCGATCAAGAAATCGCTCATCAAGGGCGGAAGCCATATCAGGAGCCAGACACGCGGACGCGAGAGAATGATCCGCGACGCGCGACGGGGCGTTCTGGCAACGCTTTCGATCCGAGCGACTTGCCGGACTTCCTGCGAGACGGTTCTTCGGCTGGCCAGGGAACGGCTCAGCGCAACCGCGTGAATGCGTCTCGCGATCCACTCTTCGGCAACGATCGGAATCCGAGGACGCCTGACCCTTCAACGCTCGCACCTCCGCCGCAAGATGCTCCGGCGGTGCCGATCCCGCTGCACAACAGCGAATGGGATGTCGCCAGCAACGATGGTTCGACGGCTCGTCGAAACGGCATCGACGCCACAACTGCGACGTCCACCAAAGGTCGCACGCACACGGTCGTTGATGGCGAGACGTTGTCTTCGATCGCCGGAAAATATCTGGGCAGTCAGGCTCGGTATCAAGAAGTCTTTCAAGCCAACCGCGACCAACTGAAAAGCGCGAACGATCTGAAGATCGGCATGAAGCTGAATATCCCTGATCGCACCGAGACACGTTCGACGAATGGTTCACGCGGCAACGTGAACGCCGGCCGCACCTCGTCGGAGCAAACCGTGAAGACATTGCGACCAACGACGACGTCACCCGGAAGAGTCACGGAACGATCGAGTGAACCCGCGGACTCGACCCATCAAAAGCCGAAGTTCAAACCCGCCAAGTCGGGGCCATCCATTCGCCGCACGACCGATGCCGACGAAGAAGAGTCACTCGGCAAATCGTTGTCGCAAGTTCCGCCACAGAATCTGCTGGAAGTGGATGACGGAATTCTCGCGGAGCTCGAACGTGACTTGGAAATCCAGGTCGCAACGAAACCGGTGGAAGCAACGGTGCCGCGAGTCGCTCAAGCGGTTCCCAGCGAGGACACGGATTCGTCGGAGAACAAGAGCGAGTAACCGATCACGGCTGAGCACAAAACATCAAGGCCCGAAGGAGCAGTCCTTCGGGCCTTGTTTTTTGTCGATGACGGTGTCGTCGGTCACTTCTTTTCAGCCTTCGCGAGCTTGCCGTAGAAGCCGGCCTTTTGCAGCAACTCGACCGCGTCCACGACGACCATACCGCCGCCGTTGAGCTTCACGGTTTGAGCCGACGCGTCGATCTCCATCGAAGTCATGCCGTCGAGCTTCGTGAACGCCTCGTGGACCGCTTTGCGACAAGCACCGCAGCAGAGATGCACTCCGGTGAACGTGAACGTGTCTCGTTTTTCGCCCTTCTTCGCTCCGACATCTGGGAAGGCGAGGTCTTTCTTGCCGAACGCTGCTTTGCCGAAGAAGCCATGCTCAGCGAGACTGTCGATCCCTTTTTGAGCGGCCTTCTCGCTCTTGGCCGCGAAGACGATCGACTTGCTGTTGACGTCCGCCTTCACGTCCGAGACTCCCTCAATGCCATCCAGCGCGTCCTTCGCGCCTTCCACGCATCCGCCGCAACACAAGTGAGCACCGCGAATCGTCACCGTCCCCGACTCGTCCGCGCCAAACGCAATCGCCGCAACCACCAAACAGCTCAGCAACGCACACCCTCGAATCGCTTTCATCCGCAGACCTCCGGAAATTGGAGCAACAGGTTGAATCGGCACTGTCCGATGGGAAGCAATGTAACGCTTTCGGTTTTGATGACTCAAGCCGCAAGTCAAAACCGTGAGTTTCGACGAACGGTCCGTGACGGCGAACCAGGGCTGACAAACCTCGCCCGAATGGACGATCTCTCACTCACCACGGGCGGTGAGTTTTCAATGTCCACGTCGCACAAACGTATCGAACCGCATCGACACCCCAGCGAGTGGGTGCCGGCCGTGTGTGCGCAGTTCTCTGAGGCAACCGGCTGGCCGCTGAAGTTTGTCCCGGCGAACCATTTCATGGTCCCGGAAATCGACTGTGACTCAGCGGTTCCGACGGAGTCTTGCTGGCAGACCGAGGTTCGCGATGGGCAGCAGATCGTCGGCCGATTGCGGCTCGATTTGCCTCACGAGTCTCACGCCGATCGCACGTTCGCGACCGTCAGCCAACTCTCCACGATTCTGGCCGAGCTGCTCGAACAAGTCTGCACGGTGACTCGCCAATTGAACGTCGAGACTCACGAGCTTGAGGTGCTCGACCATTCAGGGCGGTCCGTTCCGCAAGGCCCGGAGATGTTTGGCGCGATCAAGCAATTGCTGCGTGCAGGGCTGCAATTGACCGGTTTTCGTTCGGCCTGTCTGTTTCTGGTCGATCCAGTTCATCAAGAACTGCGGTTGCGAGCGACCCATCATCTCGAATCGCGAGACGTGCCTCACCCGACTCGGTCACTGCGGGACGAACCGCCCGACTTGCAAGCGTTGTCGAGCGGCACACGCATCGTGCTTCGACGAGGAGATCCGCAATCGGATGCGTGGCTCCCGGCCGATGCTTCGATCGGTTTGTGTTTGCCGGTGCAAGCCACCTGTGGCGTGTTGGGAACATTGTGGTTCTTTGATCGTCGGCAGCGGTCCATCGAGCCACGCGAGAGGCAATTACTGGATTCGTTGAGTACACAGATCGCGTCTTTGCTGGAACGAATCGCTCTGCAACGCGAGTCCACGAGGCACGAGCGGTTGCGACATGAGTTGCGGTCGCTCAACGAAATGGATGGCGATTCGCCGATCAAGACATTGCGACAACAGAACTTCGAGTCCAGTTGCCGGGTCAGCAGTCGGTTCGAGATCGGTGGCGATCTGTGTGAGATCACGGAGCTTTCTGACCATGAGTTTGCCATCCTGATTGGTGACGCCACCGGCAACAGCGTCCCCGCCGCAGTCGTCATGACTTCCGTTCACGGAGCACTCGCGGCTTTGTTGGCCGGCCATCACGCAGAGGCCCGCGACACCGCACGAGTGCTCACGCTCGTGAATCGTTCGCTGTTCCACACGCGGCGACTGCCGCATTTCATGAGCCTCGTCTACGGCGTGCTCGACACGCAGTCGCTGAAGTTCACCTACTCGAACGCGGGACATCCCAGCCCGCTGTTGTTTCGCGACGGCGAAGTTCTCTCGCTCGATTCTCGCGACATGCTTTTGGGAATCGTCGAAGAGTCCAAATACACGTCCGACACGATCGATCTGTGTCCGCGTGACGTGCTGCTGTGCTACAGCGACGGTGTCTCCGAATCCCGTAGCGTCGATGCCGAGTTCTTCGG
>CAZILR010000650.1:0-3690 GCA_964539995.1 uncultured Planctomyces sp. | reverse complement strand
ACAAGCGCTTTCGGCTCGGCCAGCGTGATGTCTCCCAGCGATGCGAAGCTCGCGGCGACGCCACCCATCGTCGGATTGGTCAGCACCGAGATGAACAGTCCGCCGGCCTCATGAAATCGGCCGAGCGCGGCGGAGACTTTGCCCATCTGCATCAGCGACAGGATGCCCTCGTGCATGCGAGCACCGCCGCCGGAGCCGCTCACGATGACCAGCGGCAGCTTGAACTCGGTCGCTTGCTCGATCGCGCGCGTCAGCTTCTCGCCGACGACCGAGCCCATGCTCCCCATAATGAACGCCGAATCGGTCAGAGCCAGCACCAGCGACCGGCCGCGCATGTAGCCTTTGCCGACGACACAGGCATCCGTCAGACCGGTCTTTTTCTGCTCTTCTTTCAGGCGATCTTTGTACGACTTCTTGTCGGCGAACCCTAACGGGTCCACGGGCAGAATGTTCGTAAACCATTCCTCGAAGCTCTCTTCGTCGAGCAACTGCTCGATGCGGGCTTTCGCCGGAACGTAAAAGTGGTGATTGCACTCCGGGCAGCAGTACAAATTCTGCTGCATTTGCTTGCGATAGACCGTCGCTTTGCAGCCATCGCACTGAATCCACAGACCTTCAGGCACGCCGCGTTTCTGACGCTTGCCGCCGGTATTGTCTGAATCGCTCATCGGTGCGTCTCTCCGTCCTCAGTTTCCGGGTTGAGGCTGACCCGGACAAATTCGCCGTCGCGTCCGGAGGACTCAAAAACGTCGATTTGCGGATCGCCAGGCTCCTCCGAAAACGCGGACGTCAGGTCGGGAGGCTCGCCGGTGAGCACAGAAGATACAAGACTCGCCAAAGGCTCGGAAGCGACGATCACCAGCGAGGCAAATTTGCGGAGCGGCTTCTTGAGCGCTCGCCGGACACGATCGACCGCGTCCTCCCACGGCTCCCCTTCTGGCGGGCAAATCGTTTCGGGAGCCTCTTGCCACTGATTGAAGACTCGTGGCATCCGCCGGCCGATTTCCTCGATCGTCGAGCCTTGCCACAACCCCTGATTGAGGTTCGACAACTCTTCCGATTTGCGAGCCGTCAAATCGAAGGCCGCGGCAATTGCGTCGGCCGTGCAGGTGGCGGGCTGAGTCATCCCGCACAACACCGCTTCGGGCGGTGCGGAAAGCGTCCGCAACTGCTCGATCAGCGCGGCGATTTGCGTGGCACCTCGTGCGTTGAGCGGCAATTCCAAAGCGCCAATCAGCCGATGCTGCTCGTCGAAGTCGGTCCAGCCGGGACGAACCACGGCGACAATTGTCATGTTGTCACGCCCGATGAGAGCGCCTCAAAGGAAGTCATCGCCCGGCCAAGCGGCCGAGTTCGTCCACGGCACGGACGTAATCACTCTGATCGAAAATCGAGCTGCCAGCAACGAACAGGTCCGTTCCGGCTGCGGCGCAACCGGCGATCGTCTTCGTCCCGATACCGCCATCGACCGACAAAATTGTCTCTGACGAGATCATCTTCCGAGCGTCTCGCAGCTTCTCGATCGACGTCGGAATGAATGATTGCCCGCCAAATCCGGCCTGCACGCTCATCACCAGCAGCAAGTCGATCTCGGCCAGAAATGGTTCGATCGCCGTCAACGGAGTCTGCGGATTCAACGCCAAGCCAGCCACTCGCCCGGTGTCTCGAATGCGACGCAGCAGCGATGTCGGTTGCGGGACCGCCTCGATGTGAAACGTGATCGCCTCGCAACCCGCCTTGAGGTACTCGTCGAGATACTTCTCCGGCTCAGAGATCATCAAGTGTGCGTCGAAGACCATCTCGGTCAGTGGCCGGACTCGTTCGATGACCATCGGGCCGTAGGACAAGTTCGGGACGAAATGCCCATCCATCACATCCCAGTGCAGCACCTTCGCGTTCGCGGCCGTGAGCCGTTCGACCTCGCGAGCCAAATCCCCGAAGTCACACTTGAGCATCGACGGCGCGATCACCGGCCGAGCGGCTCGCAGACGTTGCAGAATGTCGGTTCGATTCATGGTTGCTTCCTTCCGGGCAACTTCCAGCCGAATGCCGATGCCAACACCAACGCGGCCACCACCGCCGCCAGCATCCAGGCATCCACGAGATTCCAAATCCAATGCAGCACGACGGCAGAGAGAGTCAGCGCCGCCGCGCTCACCAGAGCCAATCGCTCGACCGTCTCGCAGCGTCGTAGCCACGACAGAAAAAAGCCCCAACCGGTCAGCGGCCGAAAAATCAGCAGGCCACCTCCCCAGAACAGCCCCATTGCCAAGAACGTCCCGGCCCAACTGACAGCCGATGCTTTCGAGGATTCGATTCCCAGCACCTCGCGCACCTTTGCCGGAGTTTGGCTGGGATCAGAGGAATGCTCGGTGAAAACTTTTTGTGCGGACGCTTGCCGCGCGGACAAGGTCGATGACATCTCGGCTCGTTCGTCTTGAATCCACCAGACGGTCAGCCAAGCCAGCACCCACACGACCAAGCCCGCGACAAATTGTTTGCGAGGCTCAGCCGGTGCGCCGGCAACAGAGGGTCGAAACCAGTCCAACGGATTGAACGCCATGTGGATTTTGTAGCAGCCTTGAGATTCACTCGACAGGCTGTTGCAGTACAGGCCGGATTCAGAGAGATGCAACAGCAAAGTCACCCGAAGCGTCACACCTGCCACATGATTTGCTCGAAGTCGGGAGGCGGGACGGTCAATTCGAGGGTCGTTTCTCGTGGGGCGCGGTCGCAGCTTTGGCCGTGTGAGAACGCCTCGACAAAGAACTTGAGCACGCTGCCAGGTTCGACACCCAGTGTGGCCAACGGCACGCTGAGCTCGAAGATCGGTCCGAGCGCGGCTTCTCCAGTATCGCCTGAGTCTGTGTGGAACGTGACTTTTGGCGACTCGTTGGAAAGGCCGGTGACAGTCAATTCCAGCCCCTCCGGTTCGACGAAACGGATGCGGAGTTCCTCAACCTCCGCGCGCTGAAAGTCTTCGCGAGCACGACCGGACGTGTCCACTCGCAGCAGCAAGCGCGTGCGATCGAAGCCCAAGTGAATGCGACGGATCACGCCGTCGGTCACTTGAGCCATCGTGCCACGCTCGCTGCCGGATTCGTAGATTCCCGCATTGATCCATTCAAAGAAGGTCGCTCGGCCGTCGACCTTCACGGGCAGGAAGCAGGTCGGAAGCGTGTGCAGGCGGCGATGTCCGTTGCGTTTAATCGGCTCGTTGAGGATCGCGGGAGCCGGCTCGCCCAGCAGCGAGTAAATGTTTTGCAAATGCGTGCGGAAGAGGCGGTCGAAAAGTTTGTCTTGAGCCGAACCGAACTCAGGCCCGTACCACCAGAACCAATCGCTCCCTTCGGCAATGAAGAGTTCCTGCCAAGCTTGGGCGAGCTTGTCTCGTGGGGCAGGTTTCCAACCTGCCCGGTCGTTTGACGTGAATTCGTCTACGAAAGTCGAGGCTGTTACTTGGCCGGGAAGGTTGGAAACCTGCCCCACGGTGGCGGCCTTCAGCCGCTCGCGAGCGTCGTGCAACAAATCCCAAGCGGTGCGATCTTCATGGTGCCCGATCCAGATCGCGAAGTTGTGCGAGATCCAACTGCCGGCGAAAAGCCGGTCGATGCGGTCGGCCGCGGGATGCTCGCGGAGATGCTCACCGATACGAACCGGATTGATCGACCCGCGTCGCGCCGCTTCGTG
>CAZILR010000649.1:0-3697 GCA_964539995.1 uncultured Planctomyces sp. | reverse complement strand
CAGGTCACGGCATAGGCTGGTGATGTCCGAGGGAGGAATTCATGGACGACGCCAGGAACGACAACGGCTCGGAGATGACACCGGAGCGGCTGAAGGAGTTGCTCGACCGGTCGGGGTTCGCGTTTCGCGGGTTCGACCAGGCGAATCTCGGTAAGTCGCCGGAACTGTTGGCTCATCAGATTTACGGGCCGACGGTCGAGAAGCATCTGCTCGGAGCTTCGGTGATCGCCAGCGACGTGCTGGGCCGCGAAGTGGACTTGGTCGCGCGAGTTCGCGAGCGGAAAGTCGAGACGCTCGCGGATTACGGCGAGTCGATCGCGATGATCGTCTCCGTCGAAATGGCACAGCTCGAATTGCTGCACGAGTTCTTCGGCGTCGAGTACCGCTCGGCACCGCTGGCGCTCGGCTACAGTTTGGGCGAAGTCGCCGCGCTGATTGCGTCGGGGGTGTACTCGATCGACGCGCTGTTGACTCCGCTGCTGGCGCTCTCGGACGACATGGTCTCGCAAGCCGACGACGTGCGCATGGGGATCGTCTTCTCGCGCGGTCCGGAAATGGAATTCGAGGCGGTCGAGCGGCTCTGCCTGGAGATCACGAATCAAGGTCACGGAACGATTGCGATCTCGTCATACCTGTCGCCGAACACGGTGCTGGTGCTGGGACAACGCGGCACGCTCGATGAGTTGAAAGCTGCCGTGAAAGGCCGCTTCGCAAAAGGAACCAACGTCAAAGAAAACAAGGACCGCTGGCCGCCGATCCACACGCATATCACTCGGCAGAAGCACATTCCCGACCGGGCCGCCGTGATGATGGAGCGGATGTCCGGCGGTTTCGTCGCTCCTCGGCCGAACATTCTGTCGTGCGTGACCGGCTCGATGGGCTACACCGACATCAACAGCCGTGACATCCTGAATCGTTGGGTCGATGAGCCGCAGCGTCTTTGGGACGTTGTCGATCAAACGATCTCGTCCGGCGTCGAACTGCTGATCCACGTCGGCCCGGCTCCGAACATCATCCCGGCGACGATGCAGCGCATCAGCCAGAACGTGCAACAACAACTCGCCGCCAAAACCTGGGGCGGCCTCGGCCTGCGAGCCGTCTCACGCATCGTCCGTCGTCCGTGGCTGACCAGCGTGCTGTCCTCGAAAACCAACCTGCTGCGAGCACCATTCATTCAGGAAGTGATCCTCGAAGACTGGCTGCTGGCGCAGATGCCGTGAGCGTAGCAGCAAGCTGCCAGCTTGCTGCCGAATCGCCACAAGCTGGCAGCTTGTGGCTACGGCTCACACGCGCACGAAGATCTTGCGGCGGTACAGCCACACACAGATCAGCCAGAGGCCGAACAGTCGAGCCATGTGGCCGAGCGGGATCGCCAGCGGGGACTCGCCAAACAGAAAGTGGTTGATGCCGTGTTCCCAGCCTAGCAGGGCGTCGAGCGTCGCGAAGTGTGTCTTCATCGCGCCGCCGACCCACGACTTCATCAACTGAGCCATGACGTACATCGCGATCGAGTTCATGCCGACGATCATCAACGGCCAGGACCAGCGTCGCCACTGCCGAATGTCGATCACCCAATAGAACGCCGCCAGCATCCAGAACGTCCAGCCGGAACTGAACACGGCCCAGCCCGGCGACCAGATCCGTTTTACGATCGGAGCGAAATGCCATTCGCAGCCCGGAATCGCGATCGGCCAGATCGACGTGTCCAAGGCCATCGAAACGCCGAAGCAGATCGCTCCTGCCTTCAGCAGCCATTTCACTTTCTGGCCGTCCGGTTGAGCCGAACGCAGCACCGTTCCGGCCATCAAACCGAGCAGCATCGTGGCAATCGACGGGATGAAGTTGAGCGTCTGATAGCCACCTTCGTTGACCCAGAATTTCTGGTCTCGGAATGGTTCTCCCTCTCGCGGAAGCCGATTGAGCAACTTGCGATCGACCTCGGCTGCCGCGTTGACGTGTTTGTTCCAGTGCGAGCCGAAGCCGCTGAACTGCGACCATTCCGCTTCCGGCTGAGGATGACTCTGCAAGAGTTTGGGATGACGTTCGGAGATCGCCGCTTTGACGTCGTCGAACTGTTGCGATGGAATCGTGTAGTTCGCGAACCAGCCCCAGTAGCCAACCAGGATCACCGCCGTCACCGCGAATTGTGCTCGCAGCGACCGTTCACGCAGCAGGTACAGCAACGGATACCCCAACCCGATCTGAGAGAGCACATTCACGAACGTGAAGTTGGTCTGCTTCGACCAGTTGGACGAGAGAAAAACTCCCAGCGCGACCAGCACAAACGAACGCCACAGGACATGCCGAAACTGCGATCCCGACGACTGGCCTTCAGTGGCTCGGCGCGAGTACGAAAACGGCAGCGCGACCCCGACCAAAAACATGAAGCTCGGCTGGATCAAATCCCAGAAGCCGCAGCCTGTCCACGCGACGTGGTCGAATTGATAGGCCAGCGTTTGCAGCAGCCACGAAGGAATTTGAATCCCGGCATCGGCGAGTTTCTGCACGCTCTCTGGTTTGGCGAGCGCCGAGAACCCGAACCCGCTCGACGCCATCGCCAGCATCACGAAGCCGCGATAGGCGTCGATCGACATGATGCGGTTGCCGGACACATCACCTTGGCTCTTGGACATGGCTCGCTCCCAATGCAGGAGATACAGAATGAAAAATGAGAAATGACAAATGGAAAATGCAAAATGTCAGGCAACGCATTTTGCATTTTCCATTTGTCATTTCTCATTTTCCATTTTCTTTCCCTTCTGACGCAGGCACCCATCGCGCCGACAGCCACAGCAGCGCCGGCATGGCCAACGCCCATTCGATCCCGATCACGATCATCGCCGGCCAGAATCCCCAGCCCAGATCGACCGAGCCCCATTGCACTCCGCCGTAGTACGAGAATGGCCCCGCAATCGCGCCCAGCACGGCTCCGATTTGATACCGGCCGCGCAGCCACTTCATGGAACTGTTCAGCGTCCCGGCGAAGTTCGGCCACATCATCACCATCCACAGCGGGATCGGCCATCCCCAATGCGGCGGCTCGTGAAACTTCAAGACTCCCATCAGCGTGATGATGCTGTCGAGCACATAGCCCATCCCGGCCGAGGCCAGCAGCAGCTTGATCTCGCCCCACGGGTGCTTGGCGTTGACGAGGTGTCCCGTCAGCCAGCCGATGATCACCACCGGGCCTGATCCCGGATACTTCATGTTCGAGCCAGAGAGCGCGGCGACGAATCCGAAATAGAACCAAAACCAGTTCGCGAACGGATGAGCGAACCACGTCACCCACAGCGGCCGCAGTTCTTTGACGCGTGCGTGCGGGATCGTGACTTGTGGCGTATCGACTCGGTGCTGAGCATCCGACGGAGGCGCGGTGGGCGAACCGTCAGCAGCCGTCGCGCGAGGCGGTGGTGTCGGATTCATCGGATCGCCATACATGCCACACGGTCCTCGCCAATTCGGAGCCGGGTTGTAAACCGCCAAGCCAATCGTTGCCAGCGGGACTGGCGTTGGCCGAAGTCGTCTCTGCCGGCAGCGCGAACACTGCTGGCAACACTTTCCGGCAACTGCTACTTTCCGACCGCGAAGCTCGTCCTGTGTTGTGTTCCTGAGAAAATGAGACTTGTCGATGTCCTCCGCCGAACCGAATCCGTCCGCCGACCCCCCCGCCACGCCGGAACGCTCGCTGAATTTCATC
>CAZILR010000648.1:0-3700 GCA_964539995.1 uncultured Planctomyces sp. | reverse complement strand
GTGATCGCGTTCGAGCTTGCAGTCGATGTTGTACAGCTTGTCCTCCAGCCACGACGTGACCGCGAGGAACTCGTCGTGCGTTGGTCGCTCGCGACCGTCTTCGACCGGAGGCATGGCCTCGATCTGTAACATCGGGAGGACTTTCTCCCAAACCTTGCGAGCCTTCTGCACCGACTTCTCGGAATCGAAATTGTGCAGCGCGATGCCCCCTTCGGCAGTGTCGGCTCCGTGGCACTCGAAGCAATGCTTCTTGAGAAATGGAGCGATCTGCGTTTGAAACGTGTCCGGCTTGGCGGCTTCGACTCGCTGAGGTTCGACGGCTCCGGTGCCCCACATCACGACTCCGACGAGCACGACCGCTCCGACACCCGCCGCACTCCACAACGGCCACAACCGCTGCGCGATTGAACGCGAGCGAGGCTTCGCTCGTGAGGCTCGTGTTGGGAAGGCCGATTGCGCTTTGACGGCGGGACGTTTCAGAACGGCGGCGTAGTTTCGTTCGACCGCGCGTTCAAAAGCGGTCGCGGCCGGCACGGTGTACGCGGCTTGGCAGCCCTCGGCCGGGCAGCGTCCTTTTTTGCCAGAGTGCTTCGCATCGACTTTGAACGTCGCGCCGCATTCGGCACAGGTGACCGAGATCAGTGGTTTGGTGGGCTTGCCGGACATCGGACTCACACACAGGCGGGAGGGTGGGCAGTTGGCAACAGTCTACTCGGCGATTCCGGGTCAGGACAGCATTTGACGGGCAAGTAGCCCGACCCCTTGTGGGTCGGTTGATTCAAGAATTGCGTAGATTCACTCGCCAAATTTCAATCCTCCGACCCACAAGGGGTCGGGCGACAGACACCGCAGGTTCAAAAACTCGCCGGCTCTGGGCAAGTCGAGACTCGGCCTGACGGCCTCACCGGACAACCATTAGACTCGGCCGAAAAGATGCCAGGCTTTTCGGATAAGTTCGGCACTTGCACTTCGTCACTGTCCCACCGAGGCACCGGCAAGTCGCCCGTGCTACGAGAGTTCATGCCTCAAGCCGCCACGTCGCTCCGTTCCGTCGCTCTGCTGACCATGCTGACGCTGGGCCAGATGGGACTGCAATTCGGCTTCCAGATTCTGCTGGCTCGGCAATTCGGGACCGAGTCAGACATGGACGCTTTCGTCGCGGCGTTGACCTTACCGATGGTCATCAGCGGAATCCTGGCCGGAGCATTGGCATCCGCGTTTGTGCCGGTGTTTGTCGAAACTCAGCAGCGAGCCAATGAATCCGCCGCGTGGTCGATGGGAACTCAGGTGACTTGCTGGCTGTTCTTTTTGACGATGGCGCTTTGGCAAACCGCGAAGCATCTGGCCGAGCCGTGGATGCAAGCTCTGCACCCCGGCTTCACCGACGAACAAGTTTTACGAACGGCGGAGCTGTTCCGAATTCTGTCGAGCCTGATCGTGTGGAACACGCTCGGCGGATTGGCTCGCGCGTGGAATCATTGTCTGGGGCGCTTCGCCGTGTCGGGCCTCGCGGGAGTTGTCGGCAACGCGATCACACTGGCTGTCGTGTGGCAACGAAGCAGGACCGGCGGCATGGAGTCCGTCGCGCAGGCCGTGAGCATCGGAGCCATCGTCGCGTTTGGATTGCAGATGCCGTGGATCGAAATGGTCTCGCGCGGCTGGTTGGTGACGCCGGAGTCTCAGGCCGCGCTGCGACGTTGCGGCGTCTTGATGTTGCCGCTGCTGCTCCTGTTAGCGCTGACTCAACTCGATCCGCTACTGGATCGGTATCTGACGTCGAACTTGTCGCCGGGCAGCGTTTCGCAGCTCGGCTACGCGACTCGATTGGCGGCGGCGGTGTTGACGTTGAGCACCAGCGGCCTCGCGGTCGTCGCGTTCCCGGCGCTCGCGCGGCACGCGGCAGAGCGTGACGACGACAAGCTGCGTACCGAGATCGCCGCCGCACTGCGATTTCTGATGCTGTTGCTGATACCGGTCGTCGCCGCATTGATGTGGTTTGGCCAACCGTTGATTCGCGACCTGCTGGAACGGGGACGATTCTCGGCCAATGACACTCACGCCGTCGCGGTGACGCTGGTCGTTTTGTGCGGCATGATCGTCGGTGGCGGCGTGGGCGAGGTCGCGGCGAAGGTGTTCTTCTCCCGGCAAAACACACGCACGCCGATGATCGTGGGATTGATCGGCTTCGGCATCGGTGTCACCTTGAAGTTCGCTTGGGTACAGACATCTGGAGTGGTCGGATTGGCGGCGGCGACGTCGGCGTTCTACCTGCTCAACGCCCTGACGATGCTGGGATTGATCGCGTGGCAATTGGGACGCGGCATCTTCCGCGGTGTGTTCGGCACGCTGTTGCGAACCGCCGTGGGGACTGCGGCGGCGGTCGGCCTCGGACACCTTGTCTTGCGAACGTCGCTGCCGTGCCCGTCGCTGTGGGGTGCGGCGGCGGGTGGCATCGCCCTGCTCGCGGTGCTGCTGCTGTTGCGCGACGAAGTGGCCTGGCGAGCCGTGCGCGTGTTGTTCCCCGTCCGGACTCAGGAGCAGTCGCCGTGAGTCAGCCGGCCTCGCACAACTCCATCTCGTGGGAGACGACCGCCTGCCCGCTGTGCGGCGAAACTCGCTCGACGCCGATTCTTCGCGCGAGTGACCTGCTGTACCGCGCTCCCGGCGAGTTCTCGCTCGTGCGCTGCGATGCTTGCTGGCATGTGTTTCTGAATCCGCGTCCGACGCGCGAGTGCATCGGGGCGTTTTACCCGGTCGATTACGGCCCGTTCCGAGGGTCGGACAGTGCAAAGTGCAGAGTGCAAAGTGCAGAGTGCAAAGTGCCGGGTGAACGACGAGCACGATCTGCGTTTGATCCGCGTTCGTGGCGTTGGCTGCGACGACTTGTACTCAGTTGGATCGAGTCGCGAGCGATACCGATTCCGAACACTCACCCCTCGTCCCTCACCCCTCGCCCCCGCGCCCTGGAGCTTGGCTGCTCGCACGGAGCATTTTTGATTCAACTCCGCGAGCTTGGCTGGGAGTGTGTCGGCATTGAACCGGCGGCCGAGGTTGCTGCTCGCGCGGTTGAACACGGATTCGACGTTCGAGTCGGATCACTGGAGGCAGTCGTCGCCGCCGATCCGCAGACGTTCACACCGAACAGCTTCGATGCGGTCTTCGCCTGGATGGTGGTCGAGCACCTGCACGATCCAGTCGCGACTTTGCGAATCGCGCGCGAGTTGCTCAAGCCGGGCGGCACGTTGTCGTTCAGCGTTCCGAACTTCGGCTGTTGGGAACGTCGAGCCTTCGGACAATTCTGATACGCACTGCAACTACCGACGCACTTGCAGCACTTCACGAACTCCTCGCTGCTTCGGTTACTGGAGATCAGCGGTTTTGAATTGGTCGAGCGGATTCATCAGCGGAACGTCAACAACTTGGTCGGCTCGGCCGGGCTGTGGCTGCGAACGAAATTCCCTCGCTGGTCGCTCGGCGAGCGGCTGATTCGCTGGACCGATAATCCGTCGGCGCTGGGATTGTGCATGCTGGCTCCGTTGGCGCGAGTGTTCGCGCTCGTGCGTCAGTCGGGACGACTGACGATCGTGGCTCGACGAGTGTAGGGTGGGACCAGCGGCGCATCGCCGCGCCGGCCCACCATGTACTTCCAGCGAGTTTTCTGGTGGGCCGGCGCTCGAAGCGAGCTGGTCCCACCCTACAA
>CAZILR010000647.1:0-3724 GCA_964539995.1 uncultured Planctomyces sp. | reverse complement strand
TGCACACCTTCAAGGATGGCCAGGCTCGGTTCAACGCCTACCTCGACGACTACGCCTGCCTGATCGACGGCTTGGTTGATCTGTATCAAGCGACGTTTGAGCCGCGCTGGCTGGGGATCGCCCTTGATCTGGCAGAGCAGATGCTCTCGCGATTTGAAGACCCGCGCGGCGGATTCTTTTACACGTCGATCGACCACGAGCAACTTGTCGCGCGTGTGAAGGACACGCAGGACAACGCGACTCCGTCGGGCAACGGCATGGCGGCGTATGTGCTCGCGCGTCTCGGCACACTGACCGGCCGGCCGCAGTTGCTCGGCCGAGGTTATGCGACGCTGGAGGCGATGTCCGGGCAGCTCGATAAGTTCGCGATGGCGAGCGGGCAATCGCTGCTCGCGCTGGACTTCGTCTTGGGGCCGACTCACGAAATCGTTGTGGCCGAATCTGTCGAGGTGACGGCGGAGATTGCGTTGCGAGAACTGCATCAGCGGTTTTGGCCCAACAAAGTCATCGCGCGACGACCAAGCCAGATGGCCGACAACGATCTGCCCGCTTCCTTGCGAGAATTGCTGTCCGGCAAACAGTCTTCCGCAGGTGAGCTGACGACATTTGTTTGCGAGCGAGGGAGCTGCCAAGCTCCAATCATTGGATTAGACGCTTGGCGTGAGTTTCTGGCATCGCGAGAAGCGATTCGATGAACAACCGCGACTACGCGAACACGCCCCACACCGGTTTGCCGTTCGCGGCCGGCAGCGGGCGATTCAATTTGTCGCGCAGTTCCGTGTCCGAGTCGATGCCCAGTGCAGCGAACATCGTCGCGGCCAGATCGCCCAGCGGCACTGGGTCACGATCGGGATACGCTCCATTCTTGTCGGATTGGCCGTGAACGTGGCCGCGCTTCACGCCACCGCCGGCCAACAGCACGGTGTAGCAACTCGGCCAGTGATCGCGACTGATGTTCGCGTTGATCTTCGGAGTCCGGCCGAATTCCCCCATCCAGACCACCAGCGTCGTGTCGAGCAGTCCACGTTGTTCGAGATCGTTCAGCAGCACCGGCAACGTGTGCTCGGTCATTGGCAAGTGCCGAGCTTTCAGGATCGGGTATGCTCGTGTGTCGTTGAAACCGTGCGTGTCCCAGCCGCCGCTGGTCGTGCTCTGCCCGCCGATGCTTTCGTCGAAGTAGACGTTGACGAACTTCACACCCGACTCGACCAGTCGCGTCGCGAGCAAACAACTCTGGCCGTAGGTCGTCCGGCCGTAGCTGTCACGAGTCTTCGCGGACTCGCGTGACAGATCAAACGCATCGCGAACGCGCGACGACGACAGCATCGCCAGCGCGCGGTCGTAGTATTCGTCGATGCCGCGCGCGGTTGCCGAATGTTCCAGCAGCCGAGTTTGTTGGCTGATGATCCGCTGCATCTCGCGCCGGCTTTGCAGGCGATCGGCCGAGAGGTTGGACGGCAAGCTCAACTCCGGCAGCTTGAAGCCGGAGTCGTTCGGGTCCGCCGTGATCAGCAGCGGGTCGTGCCGCTTACCGAGAAAGCTGGCGTGCTGTCCCGGCGTCACCGAACCGTCGCGAATCACATGGGGCAGCGAGACGAATGTCGGCATCGTCTCGGCATTCGGAGCGATCCGATCCACCACCGAACCGTAGGCCGGGAAGAGTTCGATCGAATCCTTCAGTCGGATGTCGTCCACCGTCGGCGCGTAACCGGTCAGCGCGTGGTACGCGGCCGAGTTGTGATTCTTCATCTTGTGAAACACGGTGCGAACGAGCGTGACCTTGTCGAGCACCTTCGCCGTCTCTGGCAGATGCTCGCAGATGCGCACGCCCGGCACGGCCGAATCAATCTGCCCGAATAAACTGCGGATTCCTTCGGGAGCATCGGGCTTCATATCGAACGTATCGACGTGGCTCGGCCCGCCGAACTGGTACAGAAAGATGATCGACTTCGCTCGCCCGGCCCGCTTCCGAATCGCCGCATTGACTGGCTTCGCCTCTTCGGCCGCGAACAGTTTGGAGAGTGTCAGCCCCAGCAATCCGGTCGCACCCGCGGTGATCGCGGTGCGGCGAGGAATCAGCATTGAAGATCGGTCGGACATCGGAAGGCTCAGCGGTTGTCTCGAAATTCAACCGTACCGCGACCGTCAGGAAGCGGCCTCATTATTCGCCGCGGGCCGCTCCCTGACGGTCGCGGTACGGCTTCACGTTGGATGAGTTTGCGTCCTCACCGAAGTCGGTTCAAGCCTCAAGCCGGAACTGCTGGAGATAATCGGGCCGACCACAACGGTTGCGACGGCCCACGATCGAGCGTCAATTCGCCGACGAGCCGCGAACCGCTCAACCGCAGTCGAACCGATGATTCCGACTCCCGCAGCCATTTCGCTTGACCGTGATCCCAACGAGCGATGTGGCCCCGCTCGCGGCTAACCGGCCCTTCGTAGTCGAGATACATCAGCCGATGATCGCCAATCGCTTCTGCCGAAAGGACTGTTGTTTCAGCAGCAGATTGCCAAAGATCGGGGCTCTCCAACAACCGCCACGACCGCAACACCTCGCCGCGCTGCACCAGCAAGTCCCAGTGAACGAAGGGGTGATCGTGAATCAGGATTACGAAACGGGACACACCGCACTCCTAACTCACTGCATCACGCCTTTCGTGATGCTCATGAAGGCGTCTTCGAGCGTTTCGGTTTTGCCTTGGAACTCGATCGCCGGGAAGCCGGCGTGGATCAGACCGCGCAGCAATTGATGCTGTGCATCGGGGTCGCCGTCGAATTCAAAGTTCACGTCGAGACCCGCGACTTGAACGGCCGACACGAACGGTTGCTCGAACAGCCATCGTTCCAGCGCGGCAGGGCTACGTTTGGGGTCGTCATCGACGAGCAATTTGACGGCCAGCGTCTTCTGGCCGACTTGGCCCTCTTCATGCCGCTGCCGTTTGGACAGCTCTTCGATGGTGCCGAACGCGAGCACACTGCCCGCTTCGATGATCGCGGCGGAATCGCAGATCTCCCCCAGCTCGGTCAGGATGTGCGAGCTGATCAGGATCGTCTTGTTCATCTGCGTGGCCATCAGCCGGATCAGCTCGCGCAGTTCGATACGAGCACGCGGGTCGAGTCCCGCCGCCGGCTCGTCGAGGATCAGTACTTGTGGATCGTGAATCAAACAGCGGCCGAGCGCCAGCCGCTGCGATTGCCCTTTTGAGAGCGAGAAGATCGGCTTCTCCGCGAGCTTGCGCAGCTCGGTGAAGACCAGCACGTTTTCCAGCGAGTCGCGTCGCTTGGCTCCGCGCAGCCCGTAGGCTCGCGCGAAGAAGTCCAAGTACTCGATGACGTTCATGTTCTGATATTTGCCGAAGTGATCCGGCATGAAGCCGAGCACGCGGCGGACTTTGTCCGGGTCGTCGATGACTGAGTGGCCACAGATGAACGCATCGCCGGCCGTCGGCGTGTCGAGCGTCGCGATGATCCGCATCGACGTCGTCTTCCCCGCTCCGTTTGGCCCGATGTAGCCCAGCACTTGTCCGGGATACGCCTTGAACGACACATCGTTCACGGCCTTGAGCTTGCCGAAGAACCGATGCAAGTGCCGCAGCTCCAGGAACAGCCAGACACCGGTGAGCAGCGAGGCGCACAGGTCGGCCGTCGGGATGGCGATCCAGACGCCATTCAGGCCCAGAAAACGCGGGATGAGAATGATCGCCGGGATCAGCAGCAGGACTTG
>CAZILR010000646.1:0-3734 GCA_964539995.1 uncultured Planctomyces sp. | reverse complement strand
GGCGACTGGTCGCGGCCGGAGTACTTCGCGTTCATGGCGACCGGGATGCTGATCAACGCGCTGGTCGAGGCGTTCTTCATGCCCAACGCCGCGAACTTCTCCGAGTTGATCCGCTCCGGCAATCTCGACTTCGCACTGCTCAAGCCGATCGACACGCAGTTCCTGATCTCGTTCGAGAAGATGGACTTGGCGATGTTCAACCAAATTCTGTTGGCGGTCGCCCTGCTGGGATACGCGCTCGTCAGCCTGGGCCAACCGATCGCGGCGTGGCAGGTCGGGTTGTATTTACTGTATCTCGGTGTCGGCGTCGCGTTCTTCTACAGCCTGATGATCGTGCTCGCGAGCACCAGCATTTGGCTCGGCCGCAACCAAGGGCTGTACGACTTCTGGTTCTACATCACGATCTTCGCCCGTTACCCGCGCAGCATCTACAACGGCGTGAATCCCGCCGCGTGGGAGCTTGGCGAGATTCTGCAATTCAGCTTTTCATATCTGCTACCGATCCTGCTCGTCGTGACCGTCCCGGCCGAAGTGCTCGTCAAGCCGTTCACAAGCTGGGAGTTTCCCGCCATCGCGCTCGTCTCCGCGGTTGTGGGCCTGATCTTGGCTCGATCGGTTTTTCGTTGGTCGCTAACGAGTTACCGCAGCGCCAGCAGTTGAGCGTGATTGGTTTCGTGCCAATCTGGTGGATGTTCAGCTTTTCGGAACATCGACAAGCTGAGCTTGCTGCACCAGCGACAGCAGTTCCGCCAAAGAACTGACTCCCACGCGGCGCATGAGCCGAGCACGGCGGTCTTCGATGGCTCGCAGGGTCAGGTGTAATTCCGCCGCGATCTGTTTGTTGGTCAAACCGCGTCCGATCAACTCGAGTACTTCCGCTTCGCGAGGCGTCATCGAGTCCAGCCGTTGACGCGCCGATTCGCGCAGCCGCTTCGCCTCGCGACGCGAACCGTCCAACTCCAGCGCTTCTTGAAGATGCGCCTTCAGCCGGTCCAGCGAGAATGGTTTTTCCAGGACCGTCAGCGCACCGCGACGCATCGCTTCCACGGCCAGCGGCACATCGGCGTGACCGCTGATGATGATCACGGGCAACTCGCACGAGCGTTCTTTCAAGGCCGCTTGTAACTCAAGGCCGTTCATGCCGGGCAGCTTAATGTCCACAATCGCACAGCCGATCGCGCCGACGAGATCGAACTTCAAAAAACTTTCGGCGGAAGCGAACCGCAAGACCGGCAAATGCAACAATTCACCGACCACCTCCAGTGCTCGGCTGACGGCCTCGTCGTCGTCGATCAAATACAGCGTCGGAGTCGGCATCATTCGTGGCGCACGTTTCCAGCATTCCAGAAGTCGGACAGAGCGAGATCATACAACGGGTTCATCACCGGCTAAGCTCCGTCGCGAATCATGCGAATATCGACTTCTCGTTCGACGAATTTCCATTCCTCGGATGCTCGCAACTCGGCCACCATCTCCTCAAAAGCGGACGAGTCGGCAGGCGCGTAATCGAACAGCGTTACGAAGTCGAACGGTTCAGTGCTCTCCAAATCGCGACAGTGATGCAAACGACGGGCGACGGCCGGAAGAAATTTCATGCCGATCTGCACATGCCGGGAACGGTCCTCGAAAATGGCTCGGCGTTCGTCCTGAGTCAGGCTCCACCACTGCGCATTCTTGCGAATTGGAATCAGCGCGGAGCAGGTCGCTTCGGGGCGGCCCAGAGCGGTTTGCTTTGCGACCATCTGCTCTTTCTCAGCGCGAGTCGCATAACGCTCATTGCTCGTCACACCGCGCAGCATCCATTTCGCCCCATCCGGAGGGACGGGAACTGGTCCGTTGAGGATGTCGAGACGCTCCGTGACCACGAGAGGTTCTCCGATCACGGCCCGCGCGCCGGTGACCGCCCAAGGCCCTGTTGTCCCGCCGACGAACGTGAACAGCCGAGTGTTCGCTAGAAACTCATGTGAGACCATTTCAGCCAACTCGCCAATCTTCCTCTTCTGCCAAACAAGAGACTCGAACTACGGAGCCACCGGTAATGTGAATGCGAACGTCGTGCCGGGAGCAGGCGAATTTTGGTGGTTCGGTTCTTCAGCCGTCGCCAGCCACAGCCGGCCACCGTGAGCCTCGATGATCGACTGGCTGATCGCCAAGCCCATGCCCAAGCCGTGCGACTTTGATGAGCAGAACGGATCAAACAACCGTTGAGCCAACTCGGCGGCGATGCCGGGGCCGGAGTCGTTGACCTCCACGCGGACCTCGCGCGGCGACGATTGACTCGCCGTGATCGTGACTCGCCGTTCGATCGACGCCGTCGATGACAATGCATCGACGGCGTTTTGCAGCAGGTTCAGCAGTACTTGCTCGATTTGCACCCGGTCTACTTGAACGAGCAGCGATTGCAAAACCGATTGTGAACGGAGTTCAACCTGAGTTTGCTTCGCAACCGATTGCATCAAGCGCATCGTCTCCTCGACCAGTTCGCGAAGATCGACGATTTGCCGTTCGGAATCCGTGCGTCGCACGAGATTCCGCAACGCGCGCACAATCTCGCTGGCTCGCAGCGATTGCTCGGCGATTTCGCGCAACGCGGCATCGAGTTCTCCGGATTTATTCCCCGCAGCGAGCCGTTGTCTCGCGACGTCTGCTTGCAAAGCCACGGCCGTCAGCGGCTGATTCAGTTCATGCGCGAGCGCACCCGCGAGACATTCCGCCGTCTTTACTCGCCCCAGATGCGCGAGTTCGGACAGATGCCGTCTTTGAGTTTCCGCCGCTCGATTCCTTTGCCGGCCGAGAATCGCCGTCACCCAAATGACGAAGATCGACAACCCACGATTCAAAATCACCTTCCACCATTCCGTGGTGCCTGGGCCAGAAGAGAGCAGCATGTCGAGCAATGTCAGCAGCGAACACGCCGTCGCCGTGCCGATCACCATTCGTTCCGAAGACGACCGCAGCGCGAGCAACACCACGCCGACATGCAGCACGCCGCTCGCGACACCCAGCGGCAACAGCACGTCCACGACGAATACGATCGCGGCCAGGATCGCCACGCTGATGATCACTCGTCGTTCCTGCCGCGTCGCTTTCGAGAGTTTTGCCGCCATGCGAAGCATCTTCGCAGCCTGGAACCTGTTTGTCGCCGAACGAGAGCACACGACAACTCCTGCCCAACTGCGCGACTTTGTCGCCTGAGTTGTCGGCATTTTGGCATCGGGAATGTTCGATGTCTGACCCCTCGCTGCCACACGATCGCGCCAGTTGTGCCGCTTCGCCGAGCGATCTCCTGACAATCGCTCTTGCCAAGTGCGTGGTTTGCCACGCTTTTCTTGCGGCTGGCGTGACGTGGTATGCCCATTGCCTTCGGTTCACCACACGGCTGTCGGTGTGGCCCGACGAAGCCGCTTGTTGAAAGTGTTTCATCATGGTTGCCAGTTGTTGCGAGCCTGTGACTCTTCCCGCGTCATTCGAGTTTCGTCTGCGATTCGCTCATCGGATCGTCGAGGAGATGCGGCGCACGCAACAGGACGTGTGGACTCGAGACGATCTCGGCACGTTGTTGCTGGAGGTTCTCGAAGAGGAGTTCGCGTTCGATTGGTCGGAACTGGATGCGGCCGAAAAGTTCAAAGAGTACCTCGTGCTGGCTTACGTCGCGGCCGGGCATGTGCTGCCAGTGTCGCAACGCGATTTTTGATGCACGCTATTATCCGTCTACAAGGAATTCGATGTCATGT
>CAZILR010000645.1:0-3742 GCA_964539995.1 uncultured Planctomyces sp. | reverse complement strand
TAGAAAATCGGATTGCCGTCCGCATCAACCGGAGCACCGCGCGCCGATTGTTGCTGCCCGCGCCACCACCATTGCCAATAGCCGTCTTCGTAATCGGGCAACGTCGTGAGGTCGGTCAGCACTTGCAGCTTCCACGGTTCCGAATGCCCCATGCCGTTGAGCAGCACCTGCGCGAACGCGAAATGAAACTGCGCGGCATCCGCCTTGTTGTCATCTTTCAAGGCCAGCGGCAACGCCTGTGTGAGCAACTGCAACGCTCGCACACGATCCCGTTCCGACGCATGAACGTGTCGGCCATCGCCGCCGCGATGCGGCCCGCGCTGAAACTTGCCGGCAATAATCACGCCGTTGTGTTCGATGCTCAGATACGACTGCGCCACCGCTTGCAGCAGCCGCCAGTTGTCTTTGTGGACCTCGACAAATTTCTCACGAAAGTCGTCGATCTCGTTGACTCGGCCAAGCTGTTGCAGGCAATGAACGCCGTTGTCCAATGCGGCCGGCATCTCCCGCGCGGGAGATTTGGGGTCGAGACTCAGCTTGCGGAAGTCCTCGAACGCCTCTTTGAAATTTCCTGCGGCCATTTTCTTTTGAGCTTCGCCAAAACTCGGCGGCTTGGCTTCCTCGCCCACGGCCCACAGCCCCGCGATCGTCATCGCCACGCAGCCACACAGCATCCACACTGACCAACGCATGATGAAGTCCTAGTCGTGGGGCAAGTTTTCAACCTGCCCATGAATCAGCCCGCAGACAACAGCCAGGCAGGATGAAAACCTGCCCCACGAAACAATGAGGCCGTTCGACAATCCGCTTTGCGGAATAGTTCCTGCGAGTTCACTCGCGATTCAAGAGCAGTCGCTCATTTCGGCTTGGACTCGGAGAGTTCCCGAAATTCCGGCAGGTCGTGCAGCGACGTGAGGTCCGGGTCCTTCTTCAGCCAGTCTTGATCGTTGAAGCCGAGCTTTTGCGACTGACGCAAGTCATCGATTGCCTTGCGCCGGTACGCTTCCAGCTTCTGGTCCCGTTCGGGGAGCTTGTCGTCCTTCAAGAGTTTTTCGATCGCTCGACCGTAGACGCAGGCGACGTTGTAGAGGAACAAGCCGTTGCCGGCGTATTTCTCACGCACTCCTTCAACGAGCTTGATCCCTTCGTCGAATCTCCCCTCGACGGCCAAGCAAATGCCAACGCCAGTGACTCCTTCGCCATTCGCGGTCTCCTGGGCCATGACCTTTTCAAAATCGAGTCGGGCTTCGGCGTACTTGTTCTGCCGCACTTTGACGTTCGCACGGCCGTTGTAGGCCAGGATGTGGCCGTCATCCAATTCGATGGCCTTGTCGTAGTCTTTGAGAGCCTCGGCATACTTTTCTTGTCGGTTCAAGACCGCGCCGCGGCCAATGTACGCTTCCGGGAGATCCGGGTCGGTCTTGATCGCTTGATCGTAAAGTTCAATGGCCGCCTTGTGATCGTTCTGCTGCTGCTGAGCTTGGTAGATGAACTGCATCGCGGGCGATCGCTGATAAATGTTCTGCAACGCCTGTCGCGCCTGCATCTGGCGAGTTTGATCGGGAGACGATCGAGCCTTTCGGATCGCGACTCGCGCGTCCGCCGTGGCGACTTGGCCGAGTGCGTTGGCTGTGTAGACGATTGTGTTGGGCTGCGTCGTTTTCTCGAACGCCTGGATGAGCAGCTTAACGGCGGCGGGTGAGCCGTCATTCTGCAACCACTGGCAGACGGTGCTGACAACGCTGGCGTCCTGCGAATCCAAAGCGGGTTCCGCCAGTTTCAAAAATGCCGGCGACTTGAGCTGACCGAGCACTCCCAACACCGCCGATTGTTCATTCGGCCGCAGAGAGGCGTAGTGCTCGACCAGTGTGTTGGCCACGGTCTGATCGCCAATCTGAGCAAGCGTGTTGATGAGGCCGGTGCGATCTCCGCCGTTGTTCTTCAAGTGCTTCAGCAGCAACGGCACCGAGGCTTGGTCTTTCGTCTTGGTCAGGAATGCCAACATCGCCGGAGTTGGTGGCGCGGACTCCATGTGCTTGAGCGTGAATTGCAACGCGATCTGCTCACTGGCCGCATCAGGTTGGTTCGTGAGTTCGTTGTACGCCGTGTCGCGAATCGCGGTGTCTCGCGACAGCAGCGCGTCCTTGAGCACCTCGATCAATTTCGGATGCCCGACTCGGACAAGCGCCTGCAACCCGTCGATTCCCAAGCCTCCCTGCGGATCACGAACGTACTTGTAAATCGTCTCCGACCAGATCGGCCGTGGGTTCTGAGCCAGCACTTTGACGATCGTCTTGCGCGATTCGGCCCCTTCGCGTTCGAGCAATCCCAGCAGCGAATCGTGTGCGGCGGCGTAGCGCGAGCCAGCCAAACTTTCGATCGCCATCGACGCCAGCGGTTCTTTGTTCTTGCGAGCGTAGCCGAGCAGTTTCTCGATCGCTTCCGGCTCACCGAAGTGACGCAGCGCCAGCAGAGCGGCCTTCTGCAACACCGGGTCTTCGTCATCGGCCAGTTGCAGGAGCAATGGCACATGCTCAGTGGCAAGTCGCCCTCCACCTGCCGCCACAGCCGCTGCTCGCGTCAGCGGATCGGCCGAGCGAATATCGTCGAGCAGTTCGTTGCGCGGCACGACTTCATACGCGGTTCGCAATGCGGCGACGACCGCGTCCGACGTTGTCTTGTGGACAACAGAGGCGTTGGCCATCGCAGCCGGATTGAGTCCCGGACCATGATTGTTGATGCCGTAGTTGCTCAGCGACTGATTCGCGGCCGGCAACTCGGCCAAGCGAAACTCGATGAATGACTGCGGCAACGACGGATACTGATTGTTCTGGGCGTCCGTGCGTCCGAGACTCTGCGCCATGCCGATGAACGGGTAGCTCAAATTTTGCTCAATCGCCGGAGCACCCTCGACCCAACGAATGACGACGCGCGAGACCTTCTGTGTCACGAGCCGCTCCAACTCCTCGACCAACGCGCCGTAGCTGATTGCATTTAGCTCGCCGCCGATCGACAGCAGCGCGAGACAGCCACGCGGGCCGAGCCGCTTCGAGGTGATGTCCAGTTTCGACATCGCCCAGGCGTTGACGTCGATCTCAATCGGCTTGTCGCCGGACGCGATGCTGAGCTTCAACTTCGGGAGGCCCGGTCCGCGCGGCAGCCCACTGAAAACGATCCAGGTCGTCGCTGTCTGTCCGGGCGTGATTTTCATCGACGCGGTCGGCTTGATTTGGCTCAATTGAAAACCTTGCTGGCCGATGCTGATCCCGTAGTTTTGGAGTTGCGCGTCGAACACACCATTCTTCAACGAGTTGCCGTCGGCATCGAGCGTGATCTGCGACGCCTCGATCGACTTCACCTCGGCCGTCAGATTGATGAGCATCAACTTGGCCACGAAGAGTCGATGCTCGACCGCCTGCCCGTTGCGCGAGCCAAAATTGAAGCTCTGAACCACGGGCGTTTCGAGCATCGCGACAAGCTTGCGATCCTCTGGATTTTCGGGGATCGCCTTCGGCGCGTTCTTCAGCACCGACTTCAGGTCGCGGTCGAGCTGATCGACTTTTTCGAGCAGCCGCCGGAGCACTTCCGAGTTGGGGGTGTCGGAAGTTTTCTCCGATTTCTCCTGTGCGACGGCGATGGTCGGCCAGAGCATGAGAATCGCCAACAACCAAGAGCCATGATGTGAGCGGACCATGATCGGACTCCGTCAGACGTGGGGCAGGTTTTCAACCTGCCCGGACAT
>CAZILR010000644.1:2675-3749 GCA_964539995.1 uncultured Planctomyces sp. | reverse complement strand
GCCGCGTCGATCAGCCGCTCGCGCCGCACGGCAACGGTGATGACGTCCGAACCGCTCGCTTCGAGGCATTGCTGCATCAACTCGAAGGTGGCGTACTTGCCGGTCCCGACGATCAATCGTGATTGCAAGACATGCTTGCCGAGGACTAGCGGTTTGTCGGAAGTGGGGGACGAACTGGAATTGGACGACACGACGAGGCACCTTCTGCAAGAGTCGAAAACAAAGCGGGAGTCTGAAGGCTGTCGCCGGAAATCTCAAATCTCCGATTCCAAATTCGGCGAATCAATGCCGATTGAAAGACGGCGCTCAAGCTCCGCAACCGTCTGCTCGCGTGATTGCCTCCATTCTTTTCTAGCTTTCTTGTCCTTCACCCAATGCTCCATCTTCTCACAAGCGTCGATCCAGTCCCGCAGTTGGTCCAGTGACAGGTTGCGAAGATCGCGCCCACGCAGAGCTTGCTGAGTTTTCGTGAGTGGTTCCATTGCTCAAACAGCCGCTTGAACAGGTTTGTGAAATGGTTGTGCCTTCACTGACGAATCACTCGACGTACAGAAATCGGTTGGAACTCAGCAGCGACTGGCAGAGCAACGCGAACGCTTGCCGAGCGGGATCGGGCGGCGGTGCCGTGCCGGCCGGAGGATTCGCTGGTGGCGGTGTCTTCGGCTGAAAGAGTTCCGTTTGAGCCGCGACGAACGCGACGGCTTCGGCGGATTCGGCTTCGCTCGGATCGGCCCCGAAGATCAATCGCCACGCCTGCACGATTTGAGATTTCAGATCCGGGCCGGAAGTGGCGGCGATCCGCTCGGCAAGGTTCCGCGAGTGCTCTTGCACGAAGTCGCTGTTCATCAAAAAGAGCGACTGCGGCGAAACGGTGGATGAGTTTCGTTGCGTGCAATTCGGATCGAGCACCGGCGGATCGAACGGGTCCATCACGCTGAGCGGCCGGCTGCGGCGAACTTGGACGTACAGACTGCGACGAAATTCCTCGCCGTTGAGCGGGATCAATTTATCCGGCACGCCGTTGCCGTTGATGTTGTCGATGCCGACCACGAACTGCCCGATCTCGTCCTGCAT
>CAZILR010000644.1:250-2575 GCA_964539995.1 uncultured Planctomyces sp. | reverse complement strand
GCGAAGTGCTCGCCACGAGAAAACAGGAACGTCGGCGAGATCACGTTCGGAGTTTCATTGAGGACCATCACGAACTCCTCAGGCGGCTTCGTGCCACGCAGCTCGGTCGCTTGCTTCGAGAAGGCGTTCACCTCTTCGGCGGCTTTGTTGTCGTACAGTGGCAGCGTGCCGCCGTTGACGTTGATGCTGGGATGGTCTTTGAGCAGCGTCGTTTGTTCCGGCGTCCGTTTGGCGGCGGGTGTGTTGTGAGCCGTGCGCAACGCATCGCGCAATTCCTCCGGCTTCTTGAGCAGTTCGCGTTCGAGGATGCGTTGGATGTGTTCGTCGAGTTTTTTCTGGCGATCAGCGTCGATCTTCGCAGCGCTGGCTTCGATCTCGGCGGCCCTCGCGCGATCGGCGTCGGTGTAGAGCGTCACCAATCGACCGTTCGGCACACGCCAGTTTTTCCAGTCGTAAGCCGGCTCGAAGATCGCTCGGAAACGGTAGTAATCGACCTGCGTGATCGGCTCGTAGCGATGGTCGTGGCATTGAGAGCATCCGAGGCTGAGACCCAGCAGCGACGTCGCGACCGTCTTGATCGTCTCGGCCATGACAGCATTCCGCGCGATGTTCTGATCGGCCGCACCCGACGCCGTCCCATCTGGAGCCATGCGCAAGAAACCTGTCGCCGTCAGCTTGTCGAGATTCTCCGGCGAGAGATTCGCGTGCGGCAGCGGCACGAGTTCGTCGCCGGCAAGTTGCTCAACGAGGAACTCATCGAACGGCTTGTCGTTGTTGAAGGCGCGAATGACGTAGTCGCGGTACTTGAAGGCCCACGCGCGCACCGGGTCTTCATCGGTGTAGCCATCCGAGTCGGCGTAGCCCGCGACATCGAGCCAGTGCCGGCCCCAACGCTCGCCGTAGTGCGGCGACGCGAGCAACCGATCGATCAACCGCTCGAAGGCGTCGGGATCGGCATCGTTGACGAA
Organism: uncultured Planctomyces sp.; assembly: GCA_964539995.1. Lineage (GTDB taxonomy): Bacteria > Planctomycetota > Planctomycetia > Planctomycetales > Planctomycetaceae > SXKJ01. The sequence continues at coordinate 1,607 of CAZILR010000644.1, read as the reverse complement.
GTCTTCAATCTCGTCCGGCGTCGGCGGCAGGCCGAGCAGGTCAAACGTCACGCGGCGGATCAGCGTGCGGCGGTCAGCTTCGGCTGCGAATGACAGTTGACTCGCTTCGAGCTTCGCGAGCAGAAACGAATCGACCGACGCACGGGCGGAGTTGATCGCCGAGACACGGGGCCGCGGAGATACAGAAATCGGTTGAAACGCCCAGTGCTGAAGTTCTTCGTCGGTGAAGACGCTGGCGTCCGGCTTCTCTGGTTCAGCGGCAGCGGTCTTCGCACCGGCGTCGATCCAGCGGCGGAGAACGTCTCGCTCTTTCGGGCTCACCTTGCGTTCGGACGGCGGCATCTCGCCCGATTCGATCCGTTTCAGCAAGAGACTTTGATCGGGCTGGCCAGGGACGATCGCTGGGCCGGACTCGCCTCCTTTTTCGAGCAATCGCTTCAACCGCACGTCGAGTTTCGACTCGGTTTTGTCCGCTTCGCCGTGGCACTGAAAGCAGTGAGCCTTGAGGATCGGCCGCACATGCTTTTCAAATGTCGGCTCAGTCGCGTCGGCCGCGAGTGCCAACGGGCTGGCCGTTACCAACAACATCCAGAAAACCGTCTCGCAGATTTTCATCAACTCGCTCCGGCGAAATTCGTCTCAACCAAGGAAGAGCCATGCAAACGATTCGTGTCGCTGCCGTCAGTATGAACGCTCCCTTCGATCGGCTCAACCAGATTCTCGCGGACGTCGAGGGCTGGTGTCGCCGCTGCGCGGATGCTGGCGTGGAACTGGTCCTCTTTCCGGAGCTGCTCGTGCATGGGCATTGCACGCCGAACACTTGGGAGTTGGCGGAGTCGATCCCTGACGGGCCGAGCACAAAGCGACTGGTGGAACTCGCCAAAAAATATCGGCTCGTGCTGTCGATCGGGCTGAGCGAGAAGGAACACGACATCGTCTTCAACGCGCAGGTGCTCGTCGGGCCGGAGGGCTACATCGGCAAGCAGCGCAAGCTGCACATGTCACGCGACGAAACGCTGTTTTACAAAGGAGGTCGCGACATTCCTGTCTTCGACATCGGCAAGTGCAAAGTCGGTTCGATCATCTGCTACGACAATCAATTTCCGGAGGCCGCTCGGATTCTGGCTCTGCGCGGAGCCGACATTCTGCTGATGCCGCACGCTGCTCGACTGAAGATGTGGGATGAGACTCCCGGCTCGGCCGCAGCAGCGCGACAGTACGCGCTCGACTATTTCATTTCCTGCTACGCCATGCGTGCTCGCGAAAACGCTTGCTTCGCGCTCTTCACGAATCAGTCCGGACGAGCCGGGCAAGTTTCGATGTACCCACCCGACTCGCCGGCTCAACCGCATCACGC
>CAZILR010000644.1:0-240 GCA_964539995.1 uncultured Planctomyces sp. | reverse complement strand
CTGGCCTCAACGCAGCGAGACGAAATTCGGGACGAGATGATCGTGCTCGATTTCGACGTGGCTCTGCTGGCGAAAGAACGCAGCCTGCCAAATTACACGCTGCGGACTCGGCGGCCAGAACTGTACGGCGAACTGGTCCGCGATCAGGTCACGGCGTAACCTTGGAGTGCGGAGGCTCGACTCCGCCCTCCATTCAGTCGCGGGAGGCAGGCTTCGGTAATCAGGACGTTTGGTCGTGAC
>CAZILR010000643.1:0-3754 GCA_964539995.1 uncultured Planctomyces sp. | reverse complement strand
GCGCCGTAGGCTTCCAGCGCCCACACTTCCATTTCACCGAAGCGTTGACCACCGAAGCGGGCCTTGCCGCCCAGCGGTTGCTGAGTGATGAGCGAGTAAGGCCCGGTCGCTCGTGCGTGGACCTTGTCATCGACGAGGTGATGCAGCTTGAGCATGTAGAGGTAACCGACGGTCACCTTCTGCTCAAACGCATCGCCGGTGCGGCCATCGAACAGCACCGTCTTGCCGTCTTCCGGCAGGCCAGCCTCGATCAAGCAGTCGCGAATTTCCTCTTCGGTTGCTCCGTTGAACACCGGGCAGACCGCCGAGAAGCCCAACTTCGATGCGGCCCAACCGAGATGCGTCTCCAAAATCTGACCGACGTTCATGCGGCTTGGCACGCCCAGCGGATTGAGGACGATGTCAACCGGCGTTCCGTCCGCGAGGAACGGCATATCGGCCTCTTGCAGCACTTTCGAGATCACACCTTTGTTACCGTGGCGACCGGCCATTTTATCGCCGACGGAAATCTGACGCTTCGAGGCCACATAAACCTTCACCATCTGCAACACGCCGGTCGGCAACTCGTCACCGCGCTTCAGCGAATTGAGTGCTCGCTCGCGCGCGTCGAGAGCCTCTTCCACCAAGCCCCAACTCTCCTTGAAGACCTTCGTGCAATCGGCCTTCTTTTGAGGACTGCGAATTTCGACCGTGTCCCACAACTTGGGAAAGCCGGCGGCGATTTCGCACAATTGCTTGTCGTCGGTGATGGAGGCGATGTTCGTGCCGTCTTCGATCGGGATCTTTCGCTCAAGTGCGTGCTCGAGCTCCGAAAGGAACGTCTTAAAGACGTCAGCCACGTTCTTCGCTTGAGTGGCTTCGCTCTCTTTGACGTCAGAGTCGAAGTGTTTGCGCTCGGTTTCTGAAAGAGAGATACGTCGCGAGAATCTTTCTGTGTGGATGAAAATTCCTTCCACACCGCTCGGAACTTCGAGCGACTCGTTCTTCACGTCCTCGCCGGCGCGACCAAAGATTGCATGCAGCAGCTTCTCTTCGGGTGTGAGTTCGGTTTTCGCCTTCGGAGAAACCTTTCCGACCAGAATGTCACCCGGCCGAACTCGCGTGCCAACTTGGACAACACCCAATTCATCAAGGTGTCGCAGCATCTTTTCGCTGACGTTCGTAATATCGCGTGTGAACTCTTCACGCCCCAACTTCGTTTCGCGAATCTCAACATCAAACTCATCAATGTGAATCGACGTGTAAACATCCTCCTTCACCAAGCGTTCGGAGAGGATGATCGCGTCTTCGTAGTTGTATCCCTCCCACGACATGAAGGCGACAAGCACATTGCGACCGAGCGACAATGCTCCGTTGTGCGTTGCGGCAGAATCCGCCAGCAAGTCACCCTTCTTCACCCGCTGGCCGACTTGCACCAACGGCTTCTGATTCAAGCATGTCCGCTCGTTAAGCCCCGTATATTTGCGGAGCGGAAATTTACGGCCGTCGATGTCGATGCGTGAGCCATCCACATAGGTAACTTTCCCGGATCGGTCGGCTCGCAACAGCATGCCAGAATTAAGAGCGACGGTGGGCTCCATGCCCGTACCGACAATTGGCGGTTCGGTAATCAACAACGGCACGCCTTGCCGTTGCATGTTCGAACCCATCAACGCGCGGTTCGCGTCGTCGTGTTCCAAAAATGGAATCAACGCCGCCGAAATACCGACCATCTGACAAGCCGCGATGTCGATGAACTGGGCTTCGTTCGTGTCGATCCACATCACGTCGTTGCGATGCCGAGCCAGAACCCGTCCGTCGGGAATCTTATTGTTGTGCAAAGGCGTGTCTGCCGGCACGACATAAGCATCCGATTCCACGTCGGCTTGCAGCCAGACAATTTCATCGGTCACCTTACCGTTCTTTACACGTCGGTAAGGCGTAATGAGGAATCCTAATTCATCAACGGTGGCAAAAATTGCCAAGCTCGAAATCAAACCGATGTTCGTGCCTTCGGGTGTTTCGATCGGACAGATACGGCCGTAATGCGAGATGTGAACGTCACGAACCTCGAATCCCGCTCGCTTGCGGTTCAAACCGCCAGGGCCGAGGGCGCTCAGTCGTCGTTCGTGCGTGATCATCGAGAGCGGGTTGGTTTGGTCAACAACCTGAGACAACTCGCTACGGCCGAAGAAGAAATCAACCGCCGCCGCGACACTCTTTGGGTTCACGAGCGACCGCGGGCTGATGTCCTCCGCATCTTTAATGCTCATTCGCTCTTGCACTGTTCGGCGCAGCTTGAGGAACCCCTTGCGGAGTTCATCTGTAGCCAGCTCGTCAATCGTTCGCAACCGTCGATTGCCCAGGTTGTCGATGTCATCCGTATAGGCTGTCGAGTCACTGCCGCGCAGTCGCAGGATGTATTTGATCGCGTTGACGAAGTCCTCGGCCCGCAACGCCATCTCATCGACAGCCGTCACTTGATTAAATTTACGGTTGATGCGGAAGCGACCCACCTGACCCAAGCGATATCGATTTGGGTCCGAGAACCGCTCTTTGAACAATTCAACAGCCTTCTCCAACTGTGGCGGATTGCCGGGACGTAGGCGTTGGTAGATCTTGAGCAATGCTTCTTCATGCGACAGTGTTGTGTCGTCTCGCAAGCTATTCAGCACGCACTTGTCGATTGGCATGTCGAAGACATCCAAAGACTTGATTCCCGCTTCGCTCATCGCATGGGCAGCTTCGGCAGAAATTGGCTGACCTGCATCAACAATAATCTCGCCGACGCGAGCATGCTTCAGCGGATAAACAACGTCGTCAACCGCGACTTTGCCTTTGAGACCCTCAACCGCATCCTTGCCGATCTTCACGGATTGAATCTGCTCACCGAAAAATAACCGCAGGATCGCCGAACTCGACGAGTACTTCGCATCCATCGCCCGCAGCAACGTCATGGACGAGAACTTGCCGCTTTGATCAATGCGCACCGCCAATGCGTCCTTGCGAGTCGTGGCCAACTCAACCCAGCTACCACGTTCTGGAATGATTCGGCACGAGTAACCGTCGTAGCCGGTGGTGTCGGACAATTCCATGAAATCCACACCGGGCGAGCGATGCAACTGGCTGACGACCACACGCTCGGCACCGTTGATGATGAACTCACCTCCACCCAGCATGATCGGTAAATCGCAGAGATAGACCTCCTCCTCGATCGGCTGTTCTTTTTTCAATCGAAAGTAGACGCGCAGCGGCCTACCGAAAGTCAAACGCAGTTGTCGGCACTCATCCGGGCTGTAACGTGGCTTGCCCAACTCGTAGCGCAGATATTCCAACTCGAACTGATTGTCGTAACTGGCGATCGGGAAAATCTCCTTGAAGATCCCTTCGAGGCCAATCGAGAGACGGCGATCCGACTCAACGTCCGCCTGCAAGAAGCGTACATAGGATTCGGTTTGAATCTTGGTCAGGTCCGGGATTTCGTACTCGAACTGTCCGTGTCCAAATTTGCGAACATTCTGCAATTGCAGCCGACGTTGTTCTGAGATGGCCATATTCCCCCTCCGTCTTAACCTTAACCACCAAACTGTTCGCCAACTCGATCAGCCCGAGACACAAACGCGGAGTTCTGCGAAGTCCGCGTTGATGAATCAGGCTGCTTTGTCACGACTAAATTTGGATGAACTACGATTGGTCTAGACTGAAATTCAACCTGGATGTCGCAAACGAACTCGTCCTGCCGAGAACACCGAAGCATTCACCATCAAAAGAAATA
>CAZILR010000642.1:0-3757 GCA_964539995.1 uncultured Planctomyces sp. | reverse complement strand
AATGATTCGCTCGATCGCCGAGAAAGGTGAGTTCACGACTGCGACCGACATCTCGGCGGATGGCGTCAACCGGTTCGGTGCGGACTTGAAGGACAAGGGGAAGTCGGCCCGAACCATCCAGAGTTACTTCACGGCCGTCTGCGGGTTCTCCCGCTGGCTGACGACCAACGGGAAGTTGCCGAGTGATCCGCTCGTGACCGTCACGAAGCCGAATCCTGAGACCGATCGGCGGCTTGAACGTCGAATGCTGCGACACGAGGAATGGCAGTGGCTCCGCGATGTGACGGCGGCTGGTGACGATCAGTTCGGGATGTCCGGTGCGGAACGTGTGCTGCTGTACGAGACGGCGATTCAGACCGGGTTGCGATCGAACGAACTCCGCAGCCTGACCCGTGGGCGGCTCTACCTCACGGCCGAGAAGCCGTACATCACCTGCAAGGCCGGCTCGACCAAGAACCGGAAGGAAGCTCGGCAATACGTCCTCACGGACTTGGCGAATCGTCTGCGGGTCCACATCGGGACGAAAGCTCCCAAGGCTCCGGTGTTCGCGTTGCCGAAGGATTACGAGATGGCCGAGATGCTCCGTGGCGACCTGGATGCGGCTCGCAAGGCATGGCTCAACGACGCTCGGCATGATCCAGAAGAGTTCGCCAATCGCGAGCAGAGCGACTTCCTGGCCGCCGAGAACCACGACGGCGAGAAACTCGACTTCCACGCACTGAGACACACCTGCGGAGCTTGGCTCGCGTTGGCGGGAGCACACCCGAAGTCGATCCAGTCAGTGATGCGTCACAGCAGCATCACGCTGACGATGGACACCTACGGCCATCTGATTCCCGGTCAGGAAGCCGAGACCGTCGCTCGGTTCTCCGATGTGATGGGCCACGATCAGCCGAATGTCATGCGAGCGACCGGAACGATGGACGAAAGGGCCGGCGGATCAACCAAGCCGTCTGAAAAGCGCAGCGGACGGCGCAGCGAACTTAGTGCTGCGTCTTGCGTGTCGGATGCGAGACCATGCAACGACGACCAGCCAACCGATACTCCTGATGAGACTTGCAACCCTCTGCCGTTTGCGGAGTTGAGCAACGTCGTGCGACCCGGTGCGAGGGAAAACGAAAATGGGACCGCTGGGATTCGAACCCAGAACCAAAGGATTATGAGTCCTCTGCTCTGACCGTTGAGCTACGGTCCCGTTAGGAGGTCTTTGAGTGTTTTCTTCGAAAATTCTAGTGCTTTTGAGTCCTCGTCGAAATCGCCGTCTCTGGTCAAGTTGACAATTGAAATCGGTTGATAATGGCTGATTTCGGCAAGGCTTGTGCAACTTTTTGCGCAACTGAACTCAGCGGCGTCATCCGCTGGTCGAAGCCGAATCAACTCGCGCTGCGAGTACAATGACTCCAAAGAAAAAGCCGTGGTCGAAGAATCGACCACGGCTGTTGGTTTTCTGTCAGACACTGATCCACCGACTAGAACTTGAAGATCGCGTCGATGCCGAAGATGTCCGCTCCGCCGTAAATCGATTCGATTCCGGGGACGGCCGCTGCGCCAACGGGGTCATTGGCCCACATGTGCCGCATTTCGGGACGAATCGTCAGGTTCGCGGTCGGCTTGTAGTTCACGCCGTAGGTGAACGTGTTGTACGAGACACCGTCCGCCTTGTACCACTCGTACCGAGATCCAGCCTTCCACTTCGCGTTGATCTCGTAGAAGAGGTAGTTGATGAACCCGGTGGAGTCACCGGCGATGCCACCCGTCATGAAGTTCGCGGGTGCGCCGCCGTAGGTATCGATGTCGGTGACATCGGTTTGCAGCACGTCGAATTGGCTGACCCACATCAACTTATCCGTGAATTTGTGGGACAGGATCGCACTGTTGATCACGCCATCGCCACGCCAGCCAAAGTCACCGAACGCGTTCGCGTAAACCAGTGTCGTCTTGTCGGACACCGCGTAGGTCATGCCGACGATTCCATTGCTGCCACCGTTGAACTGGTAGAAGCCCGTGTCCCAGCCGAGCGTCCAGCCGCCGATGACAGACAGCTTGTCATTGACCTTGTAGGTCGCCAACGCACCGGTGTGCGTGAACGGCTCGCTGTTGTAGAACGTGATTTGACGGCTGAGGAAGAAATTGTCCGGCGAGGTCACGACTTCGTACCCGATCGGGGTGTAGAAGTGACCGAGCTTCACGGACAAGTCACCCATCGCGACTTCGCCATAAATTTGCGGCAGCGCGAATTCATACGGGCCGTGCTGATCCGGTTCCGGGAAGAACCCGGTCGGACCACCCCAGCCATTGAGGTAATCAAATTTTCCAGGATTGATATTGCCGAAGGACTGAGCCTCATTGCCATCCACGCCGTACATGAAGTCCACTCGGTAGCCCAAGTCGATCCCCTTGGTGCCATCCGCGACTTTGGCGGTGTACAGGTACGCTTGGTTGAGGTTGAACTTGTTGTGCTCGTGCTGGCTCAAGAACGGGCCGTTGCCCGTGAAGGCTCCATCCGGATTGTTTTGGTAACCCATTTGGATCCAGCCACCGATGGTGATGCCTTTGTCCTTGAGGCAGTTCTTACCGCACTCGTCGGTGAATTGATCGATCAGCAGCCACGGCTCAGCAGGCTTGTCGTCCGCACAGCCATCGCCATGCGAGAACAGGCCACCGAAGAGGCAGCTTCCTTTCGTGCAGCCGTCACTGAGGCAACCCGGTTGGCAACCGCTGTCGCAAGCGGGAGCGTTGCTGCATCCGGCTGGTGCGGCGGTGCAGGCCGAAGCGCACGGGGTCGAGCAGCTTCCCATCTGCTGGAGGTGTTGAGCCAGACGTTCGCCGGCTCGCTTGTAGACGTCATCCGAGCACGCGGGAGTGCAGGGCTGCGGAGTGGCGCAGTTGGCGTCTTGAGCAAAGGTCAAGTTGTCCGTCGAAACCCCAACGCTACCGAGCAGCAGCAGGGCTCCGGCGGATCGACGAATCAGTTCCGAAATCCGGCCGTGTCGCATGGTCCTCTCCTGGATCATTCTGGGTCGAGTAATTCCGTTATTCGGCGATTCACCGGACCAACCGGAAAATGTCGCCGCCACGATTTGAGTCGTGTCGTCGCGCTGTTCCCTCGAAGCGCGGAACTCCACTTGACTGCACGAACTCGGACATCCCCACCAGTGAGCGCTGCGGGGTTAGGTCATCCGCTGCTTCTTATCGGAACGGTTAGAACACAAGACCCATGCAGTCGCTCCTTCTTGTCAGAACCTTCGGAGTTCTCAGCCTTCTCGCGACTCACCAAGTTCACGCAGTCGGAAAGCTCAACGCCGTTGGAACGTCGAGCGCGACGTGCGGCAGAATGTGCGACTGACAGGCTCGACCCGTCTCGCTCTGCCAGCGCGACCAGCGAAGGTTGCCGATCCGACAGGTTCAGTGCGCACGACGGTCGCGCAACTCGGTGTGGTTTTCCACGACGTGGCTCAATCCGCCATCTCCACACCAACGGCAAAGCTCTCAAAAAACGCCACGACAACAGGCCACAGAAGTTGCCGGTCGTGCCGCTTGCACCAGCTAGGCAAGCAGTTCCTTCACGACGCGAGCCCCTTCGACTCCCGTCAGACGCGAGTCCAAACCTTGGAACTTCATGCTGAACCGCGAATGATCGATGCCCAGCAAATGTAGCAACGTCGCATGGACGTCATGCACCGAGACGCGATTCTCAACCGCGTGGTAGCCGAACTCGTCGGTCGCTCCGTAATTGAAGCCGGGTTTGAAGCCACCT
>CAZILR010000641.1:0-3760 GCA_964539995.1 uncultured Planctomyces sp. | reverse complement strand
CTTCAACCGCCGGTTTCGAATTCGTTACTTATTGGCGAATCGCATCATTGGTCGTGGCACCAGTCCAGTATTTCTTCAATCGTGGAGGTATCGAATCGGATCTTGGAGTCGGAGACTTTTCCAAAATTCGTTGAGCAACCACGGCCTGACAACGGTGCCACGGTGTGCATCTCGGCAGATGATTGTGTCATCCGATTTCCGGGATACGGACTTTCCACAGAAGAGATTAGCAAGCCTTTCGGTTGGTGGGGCAATCTCAGGAAACGAGTCCCGCGCGGCGAGCAAATCCTCGCTCCATATCCGGAACGAGTTGTGTTGTCTGAGGATTTGCGTCGCATAGAAAACGAGCTTTACCGGGGACAACTCGGCTGGACGAATCCGTCGCGGGGTCTATTTCAAAAGAAGGGAAGCTCTGTTTATTGGCTTTCAATCACAACTGACTGTGGAACCACATTAGACGTGCAGCCTTTTTGGATCGACTTCGTAAAGCCGGAACTCGCTGATGAAGTGAAACGTAAGATCGTGGAGAGCTATCGCGGCACTCCATACGACGCAGATGCTGCGGTGGCAGCGGCGTGGTCCCGCATTTTCCCCAGCATTGATACGACATCAGTGAAGATTGAGGGACGGGGATTGCACGAAATCTACGCCTTTACTTTTTTGAGTTACCTCGAAGCAGCGAAGCAGGCTAGCGCGGACAGATTTCCAATGAAGATCGGGTACACGGCTGCAATCGACGGGGCGTTGTCGCGAATTGCGGTGCAAGTCCGCGCATATATCAGTGCCGAACCGGCACAGGTGTTGTTCATCGGGCGATGTGAGGATGGACGAGCCACCGAAAACGCGATCCACAAGCAGTTGAAAAAAGAAGGCCGAAAAGTCAGGAATGCCGTTGGACTTGAATGGTTCGAATCAAACGTCTCAGAGTTGGAGCGCTTGTTTCATACCCACTGTGATGCGGCACGATGACGATCTGGTCGGTCAAACAGTCTGCACACCTCAATCGAACAGTCCGCTGACTGACTCGTTGCGGTGGATGCGGCGGATGGCTTCGCCGAGGAGGGGGGCGACGGTGACTTGGCGCAGGTTGGGGAGCAGCTTGTCGCCGTCGAGCGGCAGCGTGTTGGTGACGACGATCTCTTTGATTGGCGCTTCACGCAGGCGGCCGACGGCGGGGCCGCAGAGGACCGCGTGAGTCGCGCCGACGTAAATCTCGGACGCGCCGTGAGCCTTCACGACGTTGGCGGCTCCGACGATCGAGCCGGCGGTGGTGATCATGTCATCGAACAGCAGCGCGATTTTGCCGTCGATGGGGCCGCCGATCAGGTTGGCTTGTTTGGTCTCGGTCGCGCTGTAGCGCCGCTTATCGACGATCGCCAGTGAGCCGCCAATGTTCTCCTGGTGCTGCAACGAGCGTTTGATGCTTCCCTCGTCCGGGCTGATGATGACCAGTTTGTCTTTTGGAATCTTCAGCGACTGGAAGTAGCTGTCGAGCGTCTTCGAGGCATACAGGTGATCGACCGGGCAATCGAAGAAGCCTTGAATCTGCGCGGCATGTAGATCGACGCAGAGAATGCGGTTGGCTCCGGCCTTGGTCAGAAGGTTGGCGACGAGCTTCGACGTGATCGGCACGCGACCGGCGTCCTTGCGGTCCTGGCGAGCGTAGCCGAAATATGGAATGACGGCCGTGATCCGCTCGGCACTGGCGCGGACGCAGGCGTCGATCAGGATCAGCAGTTCCATCAGGTTTTCTTGAGCGTTCGGCCCCGTCGGCTGGATGAGAAACACATCGCGACCGCGAATGTTGTGCTCAAGCTGCACGAAGATTTCGCCGTCGGGAAAATTGGCGATTTCGCACGGCCCCAGCGGGATGCCGAGGTACTCGGAAATCTCTTGTGCGAGGGCGCGGTGTGCTCGCCCGCTGATCAGAGTCAGATGGTCGTACATGCGCAAGATCGCTCCGATCGCGGTGAAGAAGTGGGCTTGGCAGCGGCCAAGGCTCGACGGGTTGTGGGCATTTCAGCCGCCGCGTGCGCAGGTTGTCAAGCAGTCGCGTTATTCGCTGTGAGCAGGCAAGAGCTTGTCCGCGTCGATCCCCAGCGGCGAGGCGTTGGCTCGCGGAGCGTCGCTGGATTTCAGCGAGGAATCTCCCGGAAGGGGTGATTCCGGACCGGCGAACTCGAACCGAGCGGCGACGAGGCCGTCGATGTTGAGTCGCGATTCGTCAATGGCCGCACGGCGGCCGTTGGTCGGATCGATTCGTGCGATGACGTCGATCTCCGGAGGCACCAGAATTCCGGTCAGTTGCCAGTCGATGGCCGAAGTCCAGTTGGCCGGGAGTCGCCCGGTCATCCACGCGATCAACGCGGGACGAGTCGTCTCGGACGTCGAGCGATTCGTTGGTCGAGCCAAATCGAACACGCAGTCAGTGGCCGACAGCAACAGGCGGCTGAGTGGTGCGGCTTCGGATTTCGTCCAGCAGCGCAACAACGGGCCGGTACCGCGCAACGTGACGCGCTGCAGATCGCACTCCCAGGCGGCGGTTCCGGGGTCGCTGAATTGGACGAAGTCGCCGTGACCGACCTTCAGCACGTTCACGGCTGCGAATCGATTGGGGACAGAGTCCAGATAAACGGCGGGCGTCGATCCGCTGAAGACAACGTCTTGCAGGACGATCTGCATCTCGCGGCGCGAACCGGTTTCTTGTGGTCGCCAGGCGAGCGCGGCTCCGCGACGGCGTGTTTGGGGCGAGTCCTCTCCGATTTGGTCGAAGCGAGTTTGCACGACGTCCAGTTGTTGGCAGTCGGCGATCAGCAACGAGGACGCGGGATTCGGAACGGAAGGCCGCCTCGTGAATCGGACGTGACGGACTTGAATTCGTTCGGCCCATAACGACAACGCTCGGTCGGCGATCACGATCTCTGCTGGCTGAGTTGCGTCCCCCACGATCTGCAAGTTGCCGCTGCCGGCGATGTCCTCGGCCTGATAGCGACCGTTCGGAGCGAGCGTGATGCGACCGGACTCATCGGGTGTCGGCAATGGCTGCGGTTCACGAACGAGGTTCGAGGATTCTTCCGCCGCTTGGCGATGTGTCTCGCGAGTGAGGATTTCTGAACGTGGTCGGGCGAGCGAGAGGACGAAGTTGCGAGCCCCTTGATCGAGCAGCGACAGCGCGGCACCAGACATCACGAAGATCGTGGCGACGGTCAGCGGCCAGCGAGAGCTTGTTTCCGTCGGCGGCTTACGCGGTGTTGAACGATCGAACTCACCGCGAAAGCTCGCGAGCCGCCGTCGTCCGCCGCGAGACGGCCGGCCGAAGTCCGCGATCGTTTCGCGAAGTGAGCGCGGTCGCGCGGCGGGATTCGTGGCGGTCCAGCGAAGCAGCGTTTCGGCGAGCCAGTCCGGTGCGTCGGGCACCCACTCGCGCACGTCGAGGACGGTTTGCGTCTGATGAGCTGCGACCTTGGCCAACGGGTCTCCGGCCGCGAACGGTGGACGTCCCGCGAGCAGATGCCACAGCAGACAACCGAGCGAATACAGATCGCTGGAACTGGACGGCGGCAGACCGGCGGAGATGCGTTCGGGGGCGAGGCCGTCGTAACGCTCGGCCGAACGGATCGTGTGAAAGCTGAATTCTGGCCGAAACACGGAGACCAATCCCGCATCGACCAGCACGGACTGTCCCTGCGGAGTGATGCGGACATTTGTCAGCGACAAATCGCCATGCGCGAGGCCACGCGCTTCGAGGGCCGCGAGTCCG
>CAZILR010000640.1:1193-3763 GCA_964539995.1 uncultured Planctomyces sp. | reverse complement strand
CTCGACGCCGTGGATGCCGTACCAGAACAAGTCGGGATGCGTCTTCTCCAGGTTCGCGGGGCTGGTCGTTTCACAGCGAGTGACCTTGCCAAGTGAACCGCCGCGCACGGCCAGCGTGTTCTTTCCGAACCGCAGCGACGACGACGAGAAGACCGGCACTTTGTATTTCTTCGATGCCTCGAAGATCGCAATCGCGTCGGACAACGAGGCCGAGATCGGCTTGTCGATGAAGCAGGGCTTGCCGGCTTTCAGGACCGGGATCAATTGCTCGAAGTGCGGCCGACCATCGTTCGTTTCGAGACACACGACATCGACTCGCTTCGCCAACTCTTCGATCGTATCGACGATCTCGACCCCCTGCTTCTTCACCGCTTCTGTGTAGCTCGGCACGCGAGAGACGCTCGATTCGATGTCCGGGCTTCCCTTCGGATACGCGGCGACCATGCGGCTGCCGAATGCTTCGGGACGTTGCTTCTCGCCGTTGAGGATGTTCGTGAAGTGGGTCGCGTGCGACGTGTCCAAGCCGATGATGCCGACCTTAAGCGGCTTCGATTCGGCGTCTTTCGCGGTCGCGGCCTGCTCTGCTTGTGCGAGGTTCGCAAGTCCCTCGGCCAATTTCGCGGCCACGGATTTCGCAGGCGGTTGCGCATTGGACGCACTCGATGGCGAGACATCCCACAGTCGCACGCTGTTGTCGTAACTGGCGGTAGCGACTGTCTTGCCATCGGGCGAGAGCGCGAGGGCCGCGATCTTCGCTTCATGTTCCTCGGCCGTGCCGAGCACTTCGCCATCCGCGATACGCCACAGCTTGAGTTCGTTCTTGCCCTTCGCGCGTCCGCCGCTGCCGGTGATCGCCGTTTGACCGTCGAGACTCATGGCGATACTCGTCACTGGTCGAGAGTGTCCGCCGAAGAAGCCGAGCGGTTTGCCAGATTCAATCTCGAAGACGTATGCCTTTTCGTCCGCGCTGCCGACGATCAACTTCGTTCCTTTGTCGGCGAACGCGACCGATGTGGCGACCTTCGCCATCCCCTCGAAGTCACGGATCTGCTTGCCCGATTCGACATCCCACAACTTGGCGATGCCGGGGCGAGTGACTCGCGTCTCGTCACCCGCCGCTGTCGCCAATGTTTTGCCGTCCGCCGAGAACGCCACACATTGCACCGGATCGCGATCGTGTTCGAGCGTTTTCAGCAACGCACCGTCTTCGAGGCGAATCAGCCGAACTGCCTCGTCATCGCAGCCGGTCGCCAGCAATTTCCCATCCGGCGAGATCGCCAACGACGTCACGAACCCGCGATGCTTCGGCAGATCGCGTTCCTTCATGCCACTCGTGACGTCCCACACGCTCACCGATTGATACGCTCCGATCACGAGCTTTTGCCCGCCGGGCAGAAACGCCAGCGACCTCGCATAGCCGCTGCCGGTTTTCCAAACGGCGGTGGATTTCTTCTCGGCGACGCTCCACAACTGCACGGCGTTGTGAGTGCCGATGGCCAACGTCTTGCCATCAGGTGAGAACGCCACGCTGGTCGCCCAGTTATCGAAGCCGTCGAAGTGCGCCGTGCTCTTCAATTCCTTCGGCTTGCTGGCCGCCGGCTTGGAATCCTCGGCCGTTGTACACGGCAACGTGGCCAGCGAGAGCAGCAGTCCGAGACTCAACATCCAGCGTTGTGCGAGCGACATCGAAAATTCTCCTGATCAGGTTGAGAAGTTCGCGAGGCCGGATTATCGCCCGCAACGCTCGAAACGCAACCGGCTTGTCTGGCTCCCGTCGCCGAAGCGACACGGCTACTCTGCCGGCATGTTGCCGCGACTGCGATTGATCGACCTGAGCGTCCCGCTCGAACACGCTGCTGTCAGCGAACCGATGCCGGCCGAGATTCGGTACGTCACTCACGAAGCCGAAGGACTCGCGCAGATGCGGCAGTTCTTCGGCGCGCAACCGGAGGACTTGGTCTATTCCGACGGCCAGGGTTGGGCGATCGAAGAGATCAAAGCGATCACGCACACCGGCACGCACGTCGATGCGCCGTACCACTACGGAGCGACCTCCGGTGGCGAGCCGGCCAAACGGATCGACGAAGTGCCGCTCGAATGGTGCTTCGCTCCCGGCGTGGTGCTCGATGTGCGGCACAAACAGTCGGGAGAGGAGATTACGATTGATGATCTGCGAGCGGCGTTGGATCGCATCGCGTACACGCTCAAGCCGCTCGACATCGTGCTGCTGCAAACGGGAGCAGATACACGGCTCGATTCGCGCGAGTACTTTCGCCAGCCGGGACTCGGCCGAGACGGGACGTTGTGGCTCGTCGAACAAGGAGTGAAAGTCATCGGCATCGACGCCTACACGCTGGACCGGCCATTCGCCGACATGGTTGCCGATTATCGCCGCACGGGAGATGGTCGGCACATCTGGCCGGCTCACTTCGCGGGACTGACGCGCGAGTACTGCCAGATTGAAAAGTTGGCGAACCTCGATCAACTTCCGTCGCACGGGTTTTACGTTTCGTGTCTGCCGGTCAAAATCAAAGCCGCCAGCGCCGGCTGGTGCCGAGCGGTGGCGCTCG
>CAZILR010000640.1:0-1093 GCA_964539995.1 uncultured Planctomyces sp. | reverse complement strand
CTGCCGGTCAAAATCAAAGCCGCCAGCGCCGGCTGGTGCCGAGCGGTGGCGCTCGTACCGGAGATGTCTTGATCAACTTCACTCATTCCACCGTGTCCCAAATGCGTCAAAAGTTCGATCCCTGTTCTTGTCTGGTGGAACACGCAGAGCACTTGAATTCCATCTGTGTTCCCGACAAGCACGCAATTCCCAATTATGACGTGTTGGGAGATGCGATCATTTGGTCAGACGAAACCAGACGTGATACTCCAAAGGAAGTGAAGAGTGCTCTTCGATTGATCTTTTACCATCGAACACAATTGTTGCTTTCTGAGACTGATTTCAGATTTCAGGAGATTTGGGATTTGGGGCTGAAGCACTTTTCCAACTGGATCGGCTTCCTTCCCTCACGAAGGGAGCCGACGGAAACGCTACTCGCCTATTGCCAGCGTAGAAGAGAAGAAACTGAGAAAGAGTTGGAATTGATACAGACAGAAATGGATATCGAAAACGGAATCAAAGAGTGCCAGTGATGTTCTTCGCCACGAACTTATTAGTGATAAAGAGGCTCCCATGAAAGCTGCGTTCATTCGTCAAACGGGAACTCCCGACGTCATCGAGTACGGCGAGCTGCCGACCCCCGAACCGGGGCCAACCGAGGTTTTGGTCAAAGTCGGTGCGGTCTCGGTCAATCCGATCGACACTTACATCCGCAGCGGGATGATCAAAGTCGCGACCTCGTTCCCGTACATCATCGGCTGCGATCTGGCCGGGACGATCGAGCGAGTCGGCTCGCAAGTGACTCGCTTCAAAGCGGGCGACCGAGTTTGGGGGAGCAATCAAAGTCTGTTCGGCCGGCGTGGGTCGTTCGCCGAGTACGCCGCCGTGGACGAGAATTGGCTGTACCTGACCCCTCCGACGATGCTCGACGCGCAGGCAGCGGCCGGAGCACTGACCGGCATCACCGCACATCTCGAGCTTTCGCGCCATCTCGGACTGCAGGCCGAAGCTCTCCTCGGCGAGAAAGGCTTTCGCGAGTCGCACGGGCACGAGGCCATGCGCCAGGTCTATGCGGAGTCTCCGCTACTCGCGCGCGTGAGCGGGCCGCATCTCG
>CAZILR010000639.1:0-3767 GCA_964539995.1 uncultured Planctomyces sp. | reverse complement strand
AAAGCGGTGCTGACACACCGCACTCCAAAATTCAACGGAGTCCAAAGCTATGCGATCCGATTTGACCTTCGAGGTGCGTCGCCGAGCGCTGTTCCACTTCGTCGCCGTGCTGGCGTTCATCGGATACGGCGTCGCGTCTGCGCAGGACACGAAGACTCCCGCCGGTCTGCGTGTCTTCTACACCGGCCACAGCTTTCACATGTTCGTTCCGCCGCAAGTGGATCAGCTTGTGCAAGCGGCCGGCATTCAGGGGCACAAGGTCGTCGGCCGACAGGGCATCGGTGGCTCGCGAGTCATCCAGCATTGGGAGTTGACCGAGACGAAGGACAAAGACGGCAAGGTCACCAACCGACAGACCGCCAAGCCGGCGCTCGAAACGGGCGAGGTCGATGTCTTCACGATGGCCGCTCATCTCGCGATTCCCGACGACGGCATCACGAACTTCACCGAACTGGGCCTGAAGCACAATCCGAACCTGCGATTGCTTGTGCAGGAGTCGTGGTATCCGTTCGACGTGCCGCGCGGAGCCGCCGGTTACATCACGAACAACGCTCAGCGAGACGATGCCAAGATCGCCGATCTGCAAGCGGCCGTGGATGAGTGGCGCAAGAAGCTGGAAGCTCAGGCCGATGACCTCAACAAGCAGCACGGCAAGAAAGCGGTCTTCATCGTGCCGGTCGGCGATGCGGTCGTGAAACTGCGGGCGATGGTCATCGACGGCAAGTTCCCCGGAGTCACCAAGCAATCCGAACTCTTCACCGACCCGATCGGCCACTGTCACGCGCATGTGCAAGCGCTGGCGAGCTACTGCAACTACACGGCGATTTACCGAGTCTCGCCCGTCGGCTTGAAGGTGGCACGCTCCGGCCTGACCGACGAACAACACGCGATCCTGCAAACGCTCGCGTGGGAAACGGTGTCGGCGTATCCGTACTCCGGAGTCACTGCCGCTGCTCAAGACACAAAGCCGCAACAGGAAAGCCGTCGCGGAGGTCCACGCGGATTCGGCGGCCCGATTGTGGTGAATGCCGATGATGTGCCGGCGTTCCCTGAGCCGCCGGCCGGATTCGATCGGAAGCGAGACGACGCTCCTCACGGCAAGTTGGAGATGATCGAGTACGACTCGAAGACGGTCGGCACAAAGCGCAAGATGCAGGTCTATGCGCCGCCCGGCTATTCGGCGGAGAAAAAGTATCCCGTGCTCTATTTGCTGCACGGCATCGGCGGTGATGAAACGGAGTGGCAGCGGTTCGCTCAGCCGGACGTGCTGCTCGACAACCTGATCGCCGATGGCAAAGCC
Source organism: uncultured Planctomyces sp. (assembly GCA_964539995.1). Classification (GTDB taxonomy): domain Bacteria; phylum Planctomycetota; class Planctomycetia; order Planctomycetales; family Planctomycetaceae; genus SXKJ01. The sequence continues at coordinate 2,467 of CAZILR010000639.1, read as the reverse complement.
GTCCCGATGATTGTGGTGATGCCGAATGGGCGTGCTCAGAAGAACGACCGCGCGGAGGGAGACATCTTCAGATCCGCCCCTGCGTTTGCCACGTTTGAACGCGACCTCCTTGATGACATCATCCCGGCGATTGAATCGCGTTACAGCACCGCGTCCGGCCGCGAGCACCGCGCGTTGGCCGGCCTGTCGATGGGCGGCGGCCAGTCGCTCAACTTCGGCCTAACGCACCTCGACACCTTCGCCTGGGTCGGCGGATTCTCGTCCGCCCCGAACACCAAGAAGCCTGCGGAACTGGTCCCCGATCCCGAAGCCGCCAGGAAACTGAAACTGCTCTGGCTCTCGTGCGGCACCAAGGACGGCCTCTTCGGCATCAGCCAAGAATTTCACAAATACCTGAAGGAAAAAGAAGTCCCACACGTCTGGCATGTGACCACTCGTGGCCACGATGGCCCGGAATGGAAGCAAGCTTTGTATTACTTCGTGCAAAAGGTTTTTCAGTGATTCACACCCGACTTCTTGCGGGACCACCGCAGGAGGAATCAAAGTCAGGGGAATTTTGCCATGCGATTGTTTGCGAGTGTTCTTTGCCTACTGGGCTTATCGTTTTCAAACACCGTTCAGTCCGCGGATTCTAAGCCGCTCAAACTGCTGTACCTCGGCGACAACGGGCATCATCAGCCGCGAGCGCGGTTCGGGCAGTTGCAGCCGGTGATGAAAGCTCGCGGGATTGAGCTGGAATACACGGATGTTGTCGGCGACTTGAATGCTGAGAAGCTCGCGAAGTTCGATGGCTTGGTCGTCTTCGCCAACATCGACAAGATCGAGGACGCGCAGGCCAAGGCGTTGCTCGACTACGTCGCCAGCGGCAAGGGATTCATTCCGCTGCACTGCGCGAGTTACTGCTTCCGGAACAACGACGACGTGGTCGCGTTGATGGGTGCTCAGTTTCAGCGGCACGGGACGGGGACATTTCGAGTCGCGACAACGGAAGCCGGTAAATCGCATCCGCTGCTGAAGGGCTATCGCGGGTTCGAGAGTTTTGACGAAACCTACGTCCACACGAAGCACAACGAGAAAGATCGCATCGTTCTGGAAACGCGGGCTGAGGGGGAAGGGCAAGAGCCGTGGACTTGGGTGCGGACTCACGGCAAGGGGCGAGTCTTCTACACGGCTTGGGGACACGACGAGCGGACGTGGGGGAATCCTGGTTTTCAGAATCTCGTCGAACGCGGCATTCGTTGGGCGTGCGGCGACGACGTCAGCAAAGTGCCGAGCTTCGCCGATAAGCCGGAGATGACTCCGCAACGAAAGGACGTGAAGCCGTTCGAGTACGTCGATGCGGAGATTCCGTTTTATCCGCCAACCAGACAACCGGGCCAGAAGGCCGAACCGGTACGCAAGCTGCAAAAGCCGTTGCCGGCCGAAGAGTCGATCAAGCACTTCATCACGCCCGTTGGATTCGCAGTCGAACTGTTCGCAAGCGATCCGGAAATCGGCAAGCCGCTGGCGATGAATTGGGACGAGCGCGGCCGGCTGTGGCTGTGCGAAACGCTCGACTACCCGAACGAACTCAAAGAGCCGACCAAGGGGCGCGACCGCATCCGCATCTGCCAGGACACCAACGGCGACGGCAAGGCGGACAAGTTCACGATCTTCGCCGAAGGGCTGAGCATTCCAACCGCGATCGCGTTTTATCGCGGCGGTGCGATCGTGCAGGACGGCACGGAGACCGTGTATCTCAAGGACACGAACGGCGACGACAAGGCCGACCTTCGCAAGGTGATCATCACCGGCTGGGCGCTCGGCGACACGCACGGCGGCGTGAGCAATTTTCAGTACGGACTCGACAACTGGTATTACGCCATGCAGGGCTACAACAACTCGAAGCCCGTGTTCGACGACGGCAAGAAGACCGGCGAGTCGTTCCGCATGGGCTTCTTCCGATTTCGATTGGAGGGCGAAGGCAATCAGGCGGCGGTGAAAGACGTCGAATTCCTGCGATCAACCAACAACAACACTTGGGGACTCGGCCTCAGCGAGGAAGGTCTGATCTTTGGCTCGACCGCGAACGGCAACCCCAGCGAGTTTTTGCCGATTCCGAATCTGTACTATGAAAAGGTGCGCGGCTGGTCGAGCAGCGTGCTCAACGGCATCGCGGATCGCAACAAGATTGACCCGCTGAGCGACAAAGTTCGGCAAGTCGATTGGCACGGCGGTTTCACGGCGGCGGCGGGGCATGCGCTCTACACGGCTCGCAGTTGGCCGAAGGAGTACTGGGACCGCACCGCGTTCGTCTGCGAGCCAACCGGCAAGTTGGTTTCGACGTTCGTGCTGCGGCCCGATGGAGCCGGCTTCCGCTCGAACAATCCGTGGAACATCCTCGCCAGCGACGACGAGTGGACCGCGCCGATCATGGCCGAGGTCGGTCCCGACGGTCAGCTTTGGGTGATCGACTGGTACAACATCA
>CAZILR010000638.1:0-3773 GCA_964539995.1 uncultured Planctomyces sp. | reverse complement strand
TCGCGATCACTCGTCAAACGCGAGTCCGTCAACCCGGCACGCCCGACTTCGTCAACGAATGGCTGAGCTGGGGAGCCGGCCCGCGCGCCGTGCAATACCTGCTGCTCGGCGGAAAATCTCGAGCGCTGCTCAACGGCCGCACGCACGTCAGCACCGAAGACATCATCGCGATGGCCAAGCCAGTCCTCCGCCACCGCATCGTGCTCAACTTCGCCGCCGAATCCGAAGGCATCACCCCCGACCACGTCATCGACAAACTGATTGAGACCACGCCCGCGAAAGAAGGCGAACTCTCCCGCGACCCCCGCTTCCAAAAAATCTTCGCGGCCTAGGTTCGTCGTTTAACCCCAACGCTATCGGCGTGGGCGCGCACGCCGCTGGCGTAGCGGTTAAACATGCCATCGAAAACTCGTGTCGCGCGGATCCGTTTTATTGGTCGGGGCGGTATTGCTACTCGCGATGGGAGGGCTGGCCATGAAGTCCGGGAGCGTTCACGGAGTAACGGCGGTGCTGGCAGCCGTCGCGCTCATCAACTGTGTCCGAGCCGCCGATTTGGGCTTTCCAGAAACCTGTGTCGAGCTGGCGAATGTTTCCTCCAAAGGGCTGAGCAGTCATACGCTGTCGCCTCGTGACTCGGTCCTGTTCGCTTTTGACCATCCCAACCGGAAGCATATTCCGGGCGAAGTGTCTCCATTTGTCGTCTGGGATTCACTGACCGGACAATGGCTGGCGAAGTTACCAGCCCCCCAAGAGCACGCCCTGAATTGGAGTTTTTCTCCGGACGGAACGCTGCTGGCAATCGGCATTGCCACCAACACCAGAGTCGTTCAACTGTGGGAGGTTGGCTCGAAGGACCGTCAAGGTGTCCCATCGTTGCGATTGATCGCCAAGCTACCGCAGCGTTATCACCGGCCGATCTTGTCGGATCCCCGCAGGGAAGGGCACGCTGGTTTCGCAGATGTTGTGGGATTGGTTTGGTCACCCGACAGCAAGACGCTGCTGGCACGGCATCAAACTCTCAAAGAAGAAATTCAATTCTGGTCGCGCACGGACAGGCCGAGCGTTTGGGACGAATCCGACCGCGAGACCAAATGGAAGCCGTGGGCCATCGTGGAATATGAGCCACAAACCACTTTGCACTTCACCGTCTCGCCGGATAACCGATCGCTCGCGGCGCTCATTTCCCACGAAGCCCACGGAGAACGTCGAGAGGGATTTGGTCAGATTTTTGAACTCGACACGGCCAAGTTGCGGGAAGAGTTCCAAGTCAAACGTCCTCCAAGCAACCCCAGTCGTACCTACGACTATCGCGTCAAGTATTCCGCCGACAGCAAGACTCTGGCGATCAGTGACCATCGATACTTGGCTCTTTGGGACACCGCGTCCCTGAAGCCGCGAGTCGAAATGGACAAGCCGGACTTTCTCGGCGAATCCTCCGAACACCCTCATTATCACACGGCCTTCCTCCAAAACGATCGCTGGCTGCTGACCATGAAAGGCGTGTCTCACAACGATCGCAGACGATTCACGGGCGGACTGAACCAGCTCCAAATCCGAAACGCCCAGACCGGAGAGCTTCGCAAGGAAGTTCGATTTCCCGAAGAGCTTGGTCTCTTGGACACATTGGAATCGCTACCCGACGGTCGAGTGATGACCAGATTCGCGTTCCTCAAGAAAAACAAAGACTTCGGCGTGCGCTACTTTCTGTGGTCCCACGACGACCTGCTTCGCTACGCTGTCGAACACGGATCGCCACCGAAGTGAGTTCCAGTCCGTCTTCAGGAGAATTCATGCCGCAAGTCGTTGTCATCGCCGGCCCGAATGGAGCGGGGAAGACGACCGTCTCGAAGACGTTGTTGTCAGAGATTCTGCACTCGAAAGCGTTCGTGAACGCCGACGCGATTGCACAAGGATTGAATGGGCTGGCTCCTGACACTCAAGCATTTCAGGCGGGCCGCTTGATGCTTCAACAGTTGGATGACTTCGCTCAGGCTGGTGAGGACTTCGCCTTCGAGACGACCTTGTCGGGCCGAACCTACGCCGCATGGCTGAGAAAACTTCGCAAGGACGGCTATCAGGTGTTTCTGTTTTACTCGTGGCTGAACCGTGCGGACTTGGCAGTTGAACGTGTGCGAATCCGTGTTCAAACCGGCGGCTACTCGATCCCGGAACCGACAATCCGCTCGCGGTACGTTCGGAGTTGGGATAACTTCTTGCGGCTGTATCATCCGAGTGCCGATGAATGGCGAGTCGTGGACAATTCGCATGACACGGGATACCAACTGCTGGCGGCGGGATGCCAGACAGCCGTCACGAGAATTCAGAATCCGCAAACTTGGGAACGATTCTCACGAGGACCAATGCCATGATCCAACCCATTCCTCGCTCGGAACCGAAGCGTCTCGAGATGCCCGATGCGGAGTTCGAGCGCATCTGTCAGGGAGCGGCACGCGAGGCAGTGATCCGCAATGCCAAGCTCGGTTTCCCGGCGGTTTCTTGTGAGAATGGCCAGATCGTTTTCCGCTCACCGGAACAAGTTCTGGCTGAGTTCGCGGCCGACAAGAATCCAACTGCATCCCAAGCATCCAACTGATTGAGCCCGAAGGATCACTCGACTCGTGAAGACTTCCCATAAGCATCTGCGTCCCGAAGTCATTTCGCGAGTGGCTCGGTTGGAGATTCAGGCGCGGCAGATTGTCGAAGGTTTTTTGTCGGGCGGGCATCGCAGTCCGTACTTCGGGCAGTCGGTCGAGTTCGTGCAGCATCGCGAGTACGTTCCTGGCGATGACATTCGCCGCATCGACTGGAAGGTCTGGTCGAAGACCGACAAGGTTTATGTGAAGCTCTACGAGGAAGACACGAACCTGCGGACCACGCTGGTTGTGGACCTCAGCGAGTCGATGAAGTTCGGCAGCGGAGCGGGACGATCGCCGCACGGATTGGCGACGAAGTACGATTACGCTTGCACGACGGCCGCGACGCTGGCCTACATGCTGCTGCGGCAACAAGACTCGGTCGGACTGGTCGCGTTCGACGAGTCGATCCGGACGCGAGTCCCGCCGCACAGCAAGCACACGCATCTCAACGACATTCTCGTCGCGTTGGAGGCTGAGGAGCCGAAGCAGAAGACCGACGTCTACGACGTGCTCCGCCACGTCGCCGAAGAGCAAGGCCGCCGGGGCATGATTGTGCTGATCTCCGATTTGCTCGTGCCGCGGCCGGGGTTGTTCAAGGGGCTGAGGCTGTTGCGACATCGCGGCCACGACGTGCTGGTCTTTCATGTGCTCGACGACGAGGAACTCGACTTCAACTTCGCTGGCACGACGAAGTTCGAAGGCATGGAGGAACTCGGCGACATTCTGTGCGATCCAAGATCGCTGCGAGATGGCTACCTTGCCGCGATGCACTCGTACCTGGACGAACTCCGCCGCTTCTGCGCCCAGCAGACCATCGACTACCGCACCGTGCGCACCAGCGAGCACATCGACGCCGTCCTGCTGAGCTACATGCACCACCGCATCGGCATGGTGCGGCATTGAAAGCAAATCGTGTTCATTTTTCGCCGTCCATCTTTCGCTCGCAAAGTCCGAGTCAGAGCAGGCGAAAAATAGACGGCAAAAGATGATGGCAGACGGCCGCGACTGGAGAATATCTTTCGCAGGTCACGACCGATGGAGCTTCATCACGAAAGCTGAGAACTGATGCGCACAACTTTTTTGCTGACCTGTTTGTGGTTGGGATTCTCAACAAACGTCCCCGTTGCGGCGGACGAC
>CAZILR010000637.1:0-3779 GCA_964539995.1 uncultured Planctomyces sp. | reverse complement strand
GGAAGGGTCAACGAACAAGGACAAGCACTCATCGAATTGGAAATTCGCGGCTCGCCGACCTCGCCCGGAGAGTCGGTCCAGGCTTGGATCGACACGGCCTTCAACGGCGAACTTGTGCTTCCGCAGACGTTGATTGATCAACTTGGATTGACGAAGTCAGCGGAAATCGGAGCCGGTCTTGCGGATGGAATCGTCAGGCCACTGAACGTGTACTCCGCTTGGATGCCGTGGTTTAGAGAAGTCCGAGAAGTGGAAGTCATCGCCAGTGCCGGGCAGACGGCCCTGTTGGGGATCGGACTGATGCTGGGACTGGAACTGAAAGTGGATTATCGAACATTGAATGTCTCGCTTGACTGAGTGGACAGCAATCTTTCGGAAGAGGATGAATCGTGATGAAACGATTGAATTACTTCGCGATGGTCATTGGCGTTTCGATGGCACAGGCGTTTTTGTCGCCGGTCTTCGCTCAACCGGCGAATGCGCCAGCAAAGGCTGCTGCCGAGGACTCCAAACAGTTGGATGCCATCTCACAGGAGGCGGCGAAGCTGGAGGCGGACCTCAATAAGTTCAAGGACACGTCTCCGGAAGCCGGAGAATTGTTGGTCAAGTTGACGGACTTGTATCACCAACACGGGCGGGTGTTCGGACTGATCCGCGCAGGGCAGCGGTTTGCGGCGTCGCATCCGGGTGATCCACGAAATCAGGCGGTGATGCTCAAGCTGATCGACGGCCTGGAGGCGATGTCGCGGCACAAGGAGCTGACGGTTTCGATTCGGCAGTTCATCCAGAAGTACCCGACGGCTCCGCAAAACGTGGAGTTGGAGGAACGGCTAGCCAAGGCGCTCGACAAGTTGGGGGATCGAGCCAAGGCGGCGGAAACGTACCGAGCGATGTGGCAGCGGCAGCCAAATGTGAACGGGCGGAAGTTTGGCGAAGCGGCTGTGTATCGGTTCAATCAAGGCTCGCAGCAGGAAATTTTCGACGGCTGCACGCTGGCCGAGGACATGCTCGACAAGTTGCCGGCGGGTGAGTTCACCAAGTTGATTGCGGCGAACGCGCATTACCGATGGCGACAGTACGGGCAATGGGCGAAAGCCAACACGCTAGGAGCCAAGATGCTGGCCAAGGGGCTGCCGTACACCCCGGAAGAGACTCGTGAGTTGCAGCGGATGCAGGGGGAGCAGTTTGGCTACCTCGGCCAGTACGCGAACTCGGCGAATCATTTTCGGCAGGCGCGAGCGATCCGCGATGACTGGTCGGTGCTGAACGCGCTGATCAATTCGATGTACTACTCGCAGGCCAAGGCGGCGGAGTTCGAGCCGCTCGTCAACGAGTTCGATGCGAAGTATCCCGATCGTGAAGAACGGTTCGAGAAACGGGCGTTGCTGGCAGTCGCGTTGATCCGCGATGGCGACAAGGCCCGCGGGGTGGAGATGATCAAGCCGTTGCTGGCGTTCAATCCGTATTTGCACAGCATCGCGAGCGTGTTCGTCCAGAACAGCGGGACCGAACCGGCTCAGATTCAAGCGGCTGAAGCGGTGCTGCGTGACGCCTTGGCGAAGAACCCAAAGTACAACGCGTACTACTTACGGCACGAGCTGGCCTTGTCGATCTGCCGCGATCGGCTGAAGGACGACGCGAAGTGTAAGGCGATGTGCCGCGAGTTCCTCGACCAAGTTCCCGGCAACGATGGTCACTCGTGGAATGTCCTTTCGCATCTGCTGTTCCAGGCGACGAATGACGCCGAGTTCCAGCAGGACGTGCAGCGGTTTCTGGCCGCTCGCAAACGCAACCTGCACATGGGCAACTTCATCCAGTACTTGCAGTCGTACATCGATCAAGCGAAGGGGAACAAAGACTGGAAGGATCGCGTCGCGTATGCGGTCGCAGAGCTCAAAAAGCAGAACGACGATCCCGTTGTCGCGTTGTACCTCAAGTGGCAGCACAACATTTACCACGGCCCGGATGCTCAGATTCGAACGAGCCTGCGACAGAACCATCTCGCCACGTTGCCGGAGCCAATGTGGGAGCAGCTCATGGCCGAGGATGCGTACTACTTCCGTCATGTGCCACCGCAGGCCAAGCAACGTGAGGACTCGGCCCGGACTTACCTGCTGCTCACGCAGCGGTTCCCCAAGACTCGCAGCTATCTCGACGAAGCGTTGGGGGCGGTGAGCGATTACGGGCCGATCGACATCAGCAAGCAGATCTTCGACCTGTTTGTCGCTCAGGAACCGTTGCAGAACAACTCGGATCATTGGCGGCGACTCTTCATGATCGCCGATCAGCACAAGGACCAGTCGCTCGCGAAACGGGCCTTCGAGTACGTCCAGAAGTCACAAGCGAAGTTTGGAAAAGACAGCGCCGGCGCATCAGGCATCGGAGATGCTCTCACGCGACATCAGTTGTTGGCGGAAGCGACGGCGTATTGGCAATTCGGCCGCACGCACGACCGGCAATCGAGTGAGTCCGCGGAGTGTGCGTCGCGGCTCTTCACCGCGTTGAAGACGCCTGACGAACGAATCGCGTTTGCCAACGAGATGCTGCAAACCAACACGGCGTACAACACGCGATTCGCGCAATGGGCGGCCAATGCCTACATGGAAAAGGGTGACATCGCCAGCGTCGAACGAGTCACTCGCGATGCGCTGACGAAGCAACAGGAGAAAGCGTTCCAGCCGGCGAATTGGGATGCGACGCAGTGGTACAACATGGTCTATGGCGTGCGCACGCAGCCCGACAAAACGAAAGAGTTGCCGCCCGCCGCGAAACAGCAGATTTATGCTCTGGTCCGCGATGTGAGTTTCGATTGGGGTTCTTCACAGGCTCAGATTTATCACCTCGAAGGACTGACGCCGGCCGAGGCCGCGCAAGTGCCGCCGATCAAACGATTGCTGATCATTGCCGACGCGACTCGCAAGCTGTACGCGGATTCGTACCGCTGGGACATGCTGATGCAGGTCGCTCAGCAGCAAGTCGGCAACAAGGACTACATCAGCGGGGCAACGCTGTTGACCGGGTTGCTCACGAACATTCCGAACGTCGATGAGCCGCGCAAGGCAACAGCTCGTAACCTCGTTAGTCAGTGTTATACGCGCATCGGTGCGGTGGGTTTGACGATCGACGAGAAGTCGCCAATCGCTCCGCTGTTGCAAGCGGCGATGTATTTGCGGCTCGGCGACGAGCGGCTGGCCATCGAAAGCTACACCGCGAACAAAAAACTGTTCGATGATCACCGCGACGAGGTTCCGGTCGATCTGGTTTTGTTCGTCTGCCAGAACTTGATGGCCGCGGGGGGCAACGAGAATTTCGAGAAGGTGGAAGACACACTCCGAGCCTGGCTCATCAAGAACGACATGAGCACCACGTTCGATGCGGCCACAAAGGCGGGCGTGCAACTGCTGCTCGCGAAGAACTTCTACAACGCCCAGCGCTACGACGTCGCCCGTTCGGAATACACGACCGTCATCAATCGGTTCCCGAACACGCCGTACTCGACCGAAGCGGAGTTCGGCATCGGCGAGACGTTTATGGCTCAGAAGGTTTACGACCAGGCGGAAGCAGTCTTCGAAAAACTGGCGACCAGCCGTGAGGCCGAAGTCGTCGTGCGAGCGGAATTCCTGCGGGGCGTGCTTGCGCATCGTCGAGGCGATCAGGACGAGGCGAGGTTGATCTTCCGCAACGTGCTCGATCGTGTGCCGAACATCGAATTGGCCAATCAGGCATTGTTCAATCTCGCCGAAGTGTACGGGGCCGAAGAACGCTACATCGACCAGCTC
>CAZILR010000636.1:0-3785 GCA_964539995.1 uncultured Planctomyces sp. | reverse complement strand
GTGGTAGTAGTACTCGAAGTAGTTGATGATCGGGCAGTCGTAAAGGTCCGCGAGAAATGTCGTCGAGCCGAACCCGCTGTGTCCGACAACGAGATCCGGCTTCACTTCCGGGTGGGCTTTCATCGTTTCGTACACACCGTGCGTGTGCCACACACAGTTCTCGAACGTGCGGCTGCAATAGTGGACCGTTTTGGTCGCTCCACCGGTCAGCTTGTACTGAAACCGCTGAATGCCATCGAAGACCCCCGACGGGAGTTCGCACACAAACGAACAACGGAAGCCATGTTTCTTGATGAGATAGCTGGCGATGTGCCCGAACTGAGCCGGAAAGTTTTTGTGGACGAAGAGGACGTGCATCAGATCACTCCGTTGATGGTCTTGATCTCACGGTGTTTCAAAATCACATGAAACACGGAGACACAGAGAAGCGGGACATTGGCAAAACACAACCGCCTCGTCGAGATGAATTCGGCGAGGCGGTTCATGGCCGGGATTGATTTACGCAGCGGCCTTCTTTGCGAGGAATCGTGTTGTGGCCGGCATGTCGTCCACAACTTTTCGGAGGGCATCGAACTTCAGAACAGACAGCCCTTCGCCTTCGAGGTGTTTTGAATTGCTGTAAATTGGGTTGCGCCAATTCGGGACGTGGCCGCCGACAACGGCATCGACCATTTCCTGAACACCTTCGACGAGGTCGATGGAGGCTCGGAAGCCGAGCGTGCGGCGAATCTTCGAGAAGTTCACGCGGTAGTTGCGGGCATCGTCGCCGTTGCGAACTTCTTCGACTTCGATCCCAGGGCACGACCGGGCGACAATTTGTCCGAGTTGCGTGAGCGTGTAGTTCTGGCTTTCGTCGCCGACGTTGAAGATCTGGCCACCGACTTTCGCGAGCGGTGCCTCCAGCGTCAGGACACACGCGCGAGCGATGTCTCGCGTGTGAACGAACGGCCGCCATTGCTCGCCGTTGAAGACGCGAATCTTCTTGTCGGTCACGGCTTGAGCACTGAAGAGATTCGCCACCAGATCGAATCGTGGACGATGCGACCAGCCGTAGGCGGTCGCGAACCGTAAGATCGTCGGTTGGAAATCGGCATCGGCCGTGTCGAGTAAGGCTCGTTCGGCGTCAATCTTCGTCGTCGCGTACAGCGAGACCGGATTGAGCGGCGAGTCTTCGGACATGATGTCTTCTGAATCTCCGTAGACGCTGCATGTCGAGGCGAACACGAATTTCGTGACGCCGTTTGCCTTTGCCAGTTGAGCCATCATCTTCGCCGCCGCGTAGTTCACGGCGATGGTCGTTTCTCGATCGAGAGCACAGGCTGGATCACCAACAATCGCCGCGAGATGGCAAACCGCGTCCATGCCTCGCAGGGCACGGGCGGCGTCTTCGATGTTGCGGAAGTCGCCCTTCATCACTTCAAGCCGAGGATGATCCATCACCTCGACGAGTGACGTCGTGCCAAACAACTCAAGGTCGAGCACTCGCACGCGATAACCGGCGTCGAGCAGTTGCCGGGTCAGGATCGAACCGATGTAGCCGGCACCACCGACGACCAGCACGTCTTCGATTTTCGTGTTGGCTGCTTCGCCGCGTGGAACGACTCGGTAGTGTTCGCCGACTTTCATGCGCGAGTAACGCACCGACGCAACGACCGCGCACAACAGCGTCCACGCCGGCAGGCCGACTTCGAGGGTTTGCTGCGCCTTGTCGAAAGCGAAGGCTCCCAAGATTTGATGAGCCACGAGTCCAATCACGCAGGCCAACGCGATTGCCGAAAAACGCTGTTTCACCCGTGAAAACGGCACGGGTTTGTAAACGCCGGTCAGGGCGAACAGCACGACGGCCGAGAGACCGAACCAGCCAGCGTTCATCAGATACGTTGCGTTGACCTTGTCGAACAGCGTGCCGATCGGGTTATCCCAGCTCAGGCCGCCGATGATCGCCAATCGCACAATGGCCGCCATCACCAGCACGAGGTTCGCGGCAATGAAATCGACGAACACGCGGACGGCGAGTTTGTCGGAGGTCAGCGTACCAAACAGATTCGCCCAGACTCGCTCGAACAACTTGCGAGTTTCCGGTGCCGAAACCGGCTGGAAAACTCTCAGGGGCAACTCGCTATTGGTCAGACTGGGCTGCATCAGGAATCCCTGCGACATCGCGTGCTCCTTCACCGATCGATTGCGTCTTCGTTGAGGCTGTGCGGAGAAGCGAGAACGTCTCTGACGGATCGCGAACGCTTCCCTGCGGGCGAGACTTCGCCCATCAGCTATTTCGGACGTCGATCAACGTGAAGATGAGCAAACCTTGACGGTCACGCCGAGGATTGCGATTCCGCGAAGTGTGCCAGCACGGCACGAGAGCGGCAAAGACTGCCGGAGCGGGCACGGCCTCGGACGATTCGCGATCACAAATTAACCCGAAGCGCCAGCGAGGGCGTCGTCACGGTTCGCCCTCGCTGGCGCTTCGGGTTAGTTTGCGGCACTCTGCCATCGCCAAGTGTGCCTGCGAATAATCCAGTTGGCATGACACAACTGACCTACGCCGCGCGAGCCAGCGGCATGAGCGAACGCTGCGTCGCGTGCGACAGCACCTTCTCGATCGCGCGAGCGGTATCGAGCATGTCCGGTTCGCTGAGCGTCGGGTGAACGACGAACATCAAGCTCGTTTCGCTGAGTTCTCGTGCATTCGGCAAACGCTGAGCCGGTTGAAGCCCAACGGCCTTGAAGGCGGCTTCCTGATAAATTTCGCAGCAGATGCCGCTGCCGCAGGGGATGCCCTCTTTTTGCAGAGCCTTCACGATCAGGTCGCGAGTCCAACCGGCTTGCAGTCGTTCCGGTTGGAGAAAAGCATAGTGCTTGTAGTAGCTGTGAAAGAAATCGTCGCAGGGAGTCTCGGTACGGATGCCGGGGATTCGCGACAACGCCTGATCCAGAGCGGCGGCATTGCGACGGCGAGCTTGCACCCAACTCGGCAATTCACGCAGAGCGCCGCGGCCGATGGCGGCCTGTATCTCGGTCATGCGCCAGTTCGTGCCGAGCGACTCGTGAGTCCATTTGAAGATCGTCGGATGCTCTTTGTTGTAAACGGCGTCCCAATCCTTGCCGTGGTCTTTGTAGCTCCACGCTCGGCCCCAGAGGTCTTTGCGATTCGTGACGAGCATTCCTCCTTCGCCGCCAGTCGTGATGATTTTGTCCTGGCAGAACGAGAACGCCCCCATGTGCCCGATCGAGCCGACCGGCTGTCCTTTGTAAGTCGCTCCGTGAGCTTGTGCGCAATCTTCAATCACGAGTAGGCCGCGATCGTGAGCGAGGTCCATGATTGCGTCCATGTCGCACGGCCAGCCGGCGATGTGGACGGGAATGATCGCCTTCGTGTCCGGCGTGAGCACGGCTTCGATCGTCTCGGCCGACAGGTTGCCGCTGATTGGATCGACGTCGGCAAAGATCGGCCGAGCGCCTCGTGCCCAAACGGCACTGGCCGTCGCGATGAACGTGCGCGGTGGAACGATCACGTCGTCGCCGGGGCCGATCCCCATCGCGTGCAACGCCAACTCGATCGCCAGCGTGCCGTTGGCCAGTGAGATCGCGTGGTCGCAATCGACCGCGGCCGCGAATTCCTTCTCAAACAGCCGGCATTCTTGTCCGGTCCAGTAATTCACCTTGCCGGACTTGAGCACCGCCTGCACGGCGTCGCATTGAGCTTCATTAAATACTGGCCAGGGGGCAAACGGCTTGGAACGCGCAGGCAACCCGCCATCCTTGGCGAGGAGATCAAGAGTCAT
>CAZILR010000635.1:0-3792 GCA_964539995.1 uncultured Planctomyces sp. | reverse complement strand
GTCTCCTGACCGAGCCACCGCAACCCGACCGCAGGTCTCCCGAATGCTCCGTTGTTCCCGTTGCTCAATGACCCCAACGGGGAGACCTTCGGTCCAGACTTGTGGCTCGGTCGGGAGACCGGCCACAACGCGCGAAGTGTTAAAAGCCGAAAGGGCCAGTGCCAGTGACGGTGACTTGCAGGGTGGTGACTCTGCTGACTTGGCCGTCGCGGTCGGTGGCGGTGGCGCGAATGAGGTAGCTGCCGCCTCGGCTGTATTTGTGCCCATAGGTGAAGCTCGCGGGTCTGGTGAGCGTTTCGGTGACGCCATCGCCCCAGTCGATGGTCCAGGTCATGTTGCTGCTTTGGTCGGCGGGGTCGGTGGCTTTGAAACTGAAGTTACCGGTTTGATTGGCCAGGAGGCTACCTAAGGCGGAGACCTTGGCGGTGGGGGCGACGTTCAGGACTTGGACCTCGAGCTGAGCGGTGCCGCCGGCTTTGTTGGAGTCTTGCCAAGTCAGGGTGACGACGTAGGGATCCGCTCGGCCGCTGATGTAGCTGTGGTTCAGGCTGATGAGTTTCCCGTTGCTGCCGGCGGGGAAGATGGCGATTTGAGATTTGCCGTCGCCCCAGTTGATGGTCAGTTTGAAAGTGTCTTTCGGATCGACTTCGACGATCGTCCCTTTCAAGGTCGCGATGCCATTTTCGCCGACGACGGTGGTGATGGAGCGATCGCGGAAATCGGCGGGGGTGTTGATGTGAGTCAGCACGACATCGTTGCCGGTCCCTCCTTTGTAGGTAATCGTGAAGGCTTGGCCGTTGATCGTGAGGGTGGCTCCTTCGGCCAGTCCGTTGAACGTGCCGACGACGGCGTCGGTGCCGTCGTTGGTGATGATCTGGTACTTGCTGCCGACGCTGGAGGCAAAGCCGGGGAGCATCGACGCGGAGAGCGTCGCGTTGTTCAAAGTCACGGTCCCCACGACATCGACGTTGTCCAAACTCGTTCCGAGGGAGGTTCCGTTGATCTGCACGTCGAAGGTCGCGTTGCTGTCCAGCTCGAACCTCCCCTTGGCGGAGAGCTTGCCGATGCCGTTGTTGGTGCCGGTGTTGCCAGGGCTGAGTCGGGAGCCGGGGGTGTCCTCGCTGATGATATCCGCGACGGATCCGGTGCCGGTGAGCGCTCCCCCTTTGAGCCGGGCATGGCTTCGGGCTTGAGTCCCGTTGATGGCCAGTTCACCGGCGTTGACGATGGTCAGGCCGGGGTAGGTGTTGGTGCCGGTGAGGACCAGTCGGCCAGAGCCGATTTTGCTGAGACCGGGGTTAATGCTGCCAACACTCGCGGAGATCACGCCGGAGATCGTCAATTGGCCGTTCGTCTCGACGTCGATCGAGGATTGGCCTCCCATTGTGATGGGGCCTGACCAAGTGCTGGGGCTGTTGGGGAGGTTCGAATTCGGGATCATGCGGAGTGCCCCGGTGTCGTTGGGTCCGAAGCCGTTGATCGACAGCGCTTCCGGGACGGTCACCCCTTGTGCGACCGCCACACTGGCGTTGGCGGCGACGACGGTTCCCTTGGAGCCGCTCGCCGTTCCGAGCGCGTTGTTGTGGCCCACGACGAGAATGCCCCCGTTGACACTCGTTTGACCGGTGTAGGTGTTGTTGCCTTTCAGGACCAACGTGCCGGGGCCGAACTTGATGAGGTTGCCGGTGCCGGCCAGGACTTCGTTGACGACCACTGTGGTCCCGACCCCGACGGAGATGGTCGTGTCGCCGGTGAGGACAATCGGGCTGTTGGTCGGTTGGTACTCGAACGCGCCGATGTCGGGAATGTTGATGAAGGCCAAGCCTCGTTGGTCGGTGGTCAGAGTGCTGGTTGCTCCGGCGTCGCGAGCGGGGCTGAGCGGGACGAGGGCGTGCGTTTGAGTCGGGCCGCCGTTGCTTGTCAGCGTGGGGTTGAGGATGCTCGCCAGCGGGAGTGTTACCGCGCTGTCGTTGCCGACGATGTTGCCATTGACTCCATTGGGGATCGCACCGCCGGTGGGGCCGTCGGCGACGACGTTGTTCGACGCGGTATCGACGAAGCCGCCGCCGATGTCGTTATGGACGCTGGCGGTGACGAGTCCGCGTGTGTTTCCGGCGATGATCGTGCCGGTGAGAGTCTCGATGTTGAACGCGGCCAGACCGCCCCCTTCGCCGCCGTTGATCCCGTCGCTGTCCGCTCGGTTCAGGACCAGCGTCGATTGGGCCAGGTTCAGAGTGCCGACGTTGGCGATGCCGCCGCCGTGGCTGCGAGCCGAGTTGCCGGAGATCGTGTTGAGTTCGCCGGTGAGCGTGCTGTTGCCTCGTCCGTTGTCGTTGAAGATCGCTCCGCCCCAGTCGGCGGTGTTGTTCGACAGGGTCGAGCGATGCAGGCCGAGCGTCTGACCGGTGCCGCCGCCGTTGAAGATCGCTCCGCCGTTCCCCGCCGCGTCGTTGAAGCGCAGCGTCGAGCGGTCGATGTCGAGCGTTCCCAGGTTGAGGATGCCGCCGCCGTTCCCGGTGCTCTTGCCGTTGGCGAGCGTCAGCGAACGGAACACGGCCGAGGTTCCCGAGGCGATCTGGAAGAGGCGGAAGCTGTTCGTGTCGGTGGTCGCCCGTTGGATGACTTGCGTCCCGCCGTCCGGGCCGAAGATCGAGACTGTCCCCGTCGTGTCGTTCAGCAACAGTTCGTTGGTGAGCGTGATCGCTCCGAGATTGGACACGAACTTGATCGTGTCGTTGCCCGCCGTTTCTTGAGATCGCCGAATCGCTTCACGGAGCGTGAACTGGCCGGCGGCCAAGTTGCCGTCATCCACGTCGCTGATCGAATCGACCAACATTTCGGCACTGACGTCGATGGGACTGTGGCTCGGAACCGGCGATGTCACGGCTCGGCCGAGAGTGTCCTTGATGTCGAACGGATTCTTGAAGGCCAGCCCCAGCGTTCCGGCATTGTTCGGGGTCATCTGCACGGAAACGGTTTGAGTGGGAACGCCGTCGATCTCGGCTTCCGTCACCGTCACCGAGTTGATCGTGGCCGTGGCCGTTCCCGAGTTCATGAAGTCGGCGACGCTGACGGTCGTGGCATCGAGCTTGGCGCGTTGCGGGCCGCCGTTGTTGGTGCTCGGAACGGTAAGCTGGAAGGTGACCGGTCGCCCGACGGACGTCTGAGTGACGCTGCCGACGGTGCTGATGGTCGTGATCGCGGGAAGCGTCGGCAGTGGTTTGGCCGTCACTTGCACTGGAGTTGTCGTTTCGGTCCCGCTCGAGGACTGTTTGAGCGTCGGAGTAATCGAGAGCGTCTTCTCAGCGGCGGACTGGAGCGGTCTGAGTTGCAACTCGAATGACGCGGTCGTGTTTGCTGGCAGGCGGTTGAATTTCACCTCGACCGTTCCCGTCGCTCCCACCGTCGGAGCCGTGACGGTGGTGGCTGCGGTGCCGCTGGAGAGCGTCAGACCGACGAAGGTGACATCCGTCAGAAGCGGGATCGAGAGGACGACGTTTTTCGCATCGACGTTGCTGGTGTTCTGGACGGTGAGATTCACGGTCCAGAGCACGTTGGGGAACACGTCGCCCGAACTGCTGACGCTCGCCGCGATGCTCGTCGGCACATTGATCTCGAAGGCACCGAGATCAATGTTGTCATTGAAGACTCGGTTGAACGTGCCGCTCCGTTGGTCAGCGGCGGCGAACGTCTCGACATCGAAGTTCAGGCCGCTCTGAATTTTGAAGTTCGTCAGAAGCGTCTTCAAATCGGTTCCCGCGTTGAGCGCGGGGCTGCTGGTCTTCAGAGCGA
>CAZILR010000634.1:0-3795 GCA_964539995.1 uncultured Planctomyces sp. | reverse complement strand
ATCGGAGGAAGGCCGAGCCGGGCTCGCCATGGGTCGAGGATCGCGGCAGTCGCGTGGACTCGACCGATGAACGCTCCTTGGCCGCCGCCGACTAGAGCCATCCGAAGTTTGCGATTGAGAGCGCCGTTGGTGGTTTCCATGTTGCCAATCTCCTGCGGAATTTCAGCGAAGTGAAGTCGCGGCGGTTGTATGTCCGCCGAAATGTGCGGCGGTAATTACACGGCGGCCGCTAGAAAAAATCACGGTGGGGCTGGTTTTCAACCTGCCCGGCCAAAACTCAGCGACGGGATGGTTGAAAACCGGCCCCACGGGTCACGCGGCATGCGACGCGGAACCAGCCGACTCCATCGCGAGGACTTCTTCGATGATCGACAGATAGTCCTGCGCGCCGGCGGATTTCGGTTCGTAGTCGAAGATGGACTGGCCGAAGCTCGGCGCTTCCGCGAGCTTGATGTTGCGGCGAACCTTCGTCTGAAAGATGCGAGCATTCGCCCACGGAGCGTTCGCGTCGCTCGATCGCAGGAAGTTCGTCAGGTCGGCGATCACATCGCTGGCCAGTCGCGTGCCGGTCTCGAACAGGCAAATCACGACTCCGCTGACTTTCAAGTCGCGGTTCAACCGCCGAGTCACGCGAGCCGTCGTCTCCAGCAATTTCGAGAGCCCTTGCAGCGCGAAGAAGTGCGGCTGCAACGGAATGAAAACTTCTTTGACCGCCGTCAGAGCGTTGATGGTCAGCACACCCAGAGACGGCGGGCAATCAATGATGACGTAATCCACTGGCTGCGTCTTTGCGAGCTGTTGCAGCGACTCACGCAGGATCAGTTCACGATCGGCGACGTTGGCCAGTTCCATTTCAAGGGCGGCTAATTCGACGTTGGCCGGAATGACCCACAGATTTGGAGCGACCATCTGTCTGGCTTCGGACAGAGTCTTGTCCCCCGCGAAGACTTGATAGATTGTCGGCATCGAGCCGGTTGGCTCGACCCCCAAGTGCATCGAGGCGTGTCCTTGCGGATCGAGGTCCACGAGGCACACCTTGCGTCCGCGAGCCGCCAGTCCCGCCGCCAAATTCACGCTGGTCGTCGTCTTGCCGACGCCCCCTTTTTGATTCATCACGGCGATGGTCCGCATGGGATTCCCTTCTCCAATCGGCGGACGGCAAGCTCTTGCGAAACTCATTTTCGCAGACGGCGAGCCGACGTCGATTTGTCGTTTTGGAGGTTAGTCCAATCGTGACAAACGCCGGAAGACGAGTTCGCGGCCGCCAAGCCCGACCTAGTCGCTGACCGAGAGGCTCGATAGATTGCGGCTGACTCGAAATGTTGCCGCGAGCAGCGTGCTCGCCCCGACTTCGCTTCGCCCCTTGAACTTCACGGAGACGTCTCGTGGAACCTCTCGCACCTCAGCCGATGGCCTCATCTTCTCGTCGCCGTATTCCCGGTTGGCTCTGGCTGACCGCGGGTGTTGTCGTAGGTTTGGGAATCGCGGCGTTGTGGCCGCATCGCCCGTTGACCGCCGCGACTTCTGACCGCAATGAAAAGTTCGGCATGTGTACCGTCTACGTTTCCGAGAATCTGGAAGCGGTCTTCGTGCTCGACTTCTTGACGGGCCGGCTGACGGGTGCCTGTTTGGGCAAGCAAGGAACCGGGTTCGTCCAGTTTTTCGCGGCTGATCCCGGCACCGATCTGCAAGTCCGACCGGGGGCCAAGGCGCAGTACACGATGACTCCGGGCTTGGCCCAGATTCGTTCCCGACCAGGGACACAGCCAGCGGCGAGTGTGATTTACGTCGCGGAGATGTCCACCGGAAAAGTCGGCTGCTACGCCATCCCGTTCCTGCTGCCCAACGCGAAAAATCCCGTGCCGGCGAAGCTCGCACCGCTGGATGTCTACACGTTCCGCGATGCGGCTCCGGCGGAGTAGTCAGGCTTCGACGGCACGCTGCGACGAATGCGACTCGGTGGTCCGCAGCCGCTGGAGTTCCGTAGTGATCTCGGCATCGGACAGTATCAGATCGCTCCGTTGGAGTTCGTGGATGACCTCGGACATCGTGCCGATGCGATCGTTCGGCGACTCGGCGACCATTCGGGAGAAGAGGTCATCCACATTGGGTGGTGTGTCGCTGCGCAATTGCCTCAGTGACGGGATCGGGGCGTGCTGGTGCTGGTGCAACGTCGCCATTGGAGTCTCGGCCTGATACGGTGGCCGAGCCATGAGCAAGAAAAAGAGCGTGCAGCCCAGACTGTAAATGTCGGCTCGATGATCGACCTGCGAAGCATCGAAGGCTTGCTCCGGCGGCATGTACTCCACCGTTCCGAAAAAACTGCCGTGAGTCTGAGCGTCGGCCGGATCGCGCGGCTTGGAGAAATGATCTGCGGATTGTTCCCAGCCGAAGTCCGTGATCTTGAGCCGACCTTCCGAATTGAGCAGCAGGTTCGCCGGCTTGATGTCGCGATGGATCACATTCTGCTCGTGAGCGTATTCCAGCCCACGGGCCGCCTGCAAAATCAGTGTCGCCGCTAGCGGAGGCGACAACGCACCTTGCAATTTCACCAGCCGGTCGAGGGCTGCTCCTTCAAAGTACTCCATCACCAGGAAGTGCCCCGCTTCGCAGAAGCCGGCTTCGTGTGTGGCGACGATGTTGGGATGTGATAGTCGAACCGCAGTCTCGGCTTCGCGCCGGAATCGTTCGACGGACGCAGGTCTGTCGCGCAGGTCTTCCGGCAACACTTTGATGGCAACGACTCGGCCCGTATCCCGGTGCCGAGCCTTAAAGACCGTCCCCAGCCCACCGCCACCCAACCGGTCGAGCACGTCGTAGTTGCCGATCCGCAAATCGTGGAGCCGTCCCTCGCAAACGGCGCTCGCCTGAAACGGAGTGAGCCAGCCTTGGGCCGCCAGTGATTTCGCGGTCGAGGATACGTCGAACTCGGTCGGTTGTGCATTGAGCCATTTCTGCAACTGAGCCTGCTCTACGCCTCTCACCAACGAACTCGCTTCGACACGCCCTCGCAGCGTTTCACGCAGCAGCAGATTGTGTGAGTGGGGGTCAACGCGCATGGAATGGCGGTCAATTTCGAGCAATCGTTGGCGCGGGCAGAAACGCAATTTGCAGGATTCGTTCACACAGGAGGTTCAACTCACGTCTGCGCTATCGCCAAGCCAGGCAGCTCGACGCTCACAAGTCCTTCGGCTCCAGCGCCGCGATGTACGGCAGGTGGCGGTAGTCATCGTTGTAGTCCAGCCCGTAGCCGACGACGAAGCGATCCGGGATTTGAAAGCAGTGGTAATCGGGCTGAATCGCGACCTTGGCCTTGCCGGTCTTCCACAGCAGTACCGCCGAGCGAATGCTGCGCGGCGAGCTGCGTCGAATGGTCTCCATCAACGCCGACAGCGTGTTGCCGGTATCAAAAATGTCGTCCACCAGCAGCACCGAGCGGTCGCGGATGTCCGGCACCAGCGAGTCGTTGATCCGCAGTTCGAGCGGTTGAGTCGTGGCACCGCGGTAACTGGAGGCTTGAATCAATCCGACTCGCAGCGGCAAGTCGATCGTGCGGATCAGGTCCGCCAAAAAGACAATGCTGCCGGTGAGCACTCCCAGCACCGTCAGCGGCTGATCGCCAGGCAGGAACCGCCGTGCCTGCTCCCCGCGGCGCACTTCCATAATCCACTCCCCCAACATCGACACCGCTGCATATCCGCCTTTCCGGGCATCCACAAAGCGGTACAGCGGCCGCCGGAGATCCATCAATTCCGGATGCTTCTGATAGCCCAACTGCATGACGGGCTTGATCTC
>CAZILR010000633.1:0-3800 GCA_964539995.1 uncultured Planctomyces sp. | reverse complement strand
CGCCCCTTATTCGTTGCGGGTCCCCCGGGGGGGCTCCCCGCGGCCCGCCGCGCGGGGGGGGCGGGCCCCCCGCGCCGAGCGCCGTCGTCTCCTCGCAACTCCGCTGCCAGCCAATCCAGCAACTCCGGATGCGACGGCAATCGGCCCATGCGGCCGAAGTCGTTCGGGCTTTCGACGATCGCTTGGCCGAAGTGGAATTGCCAAACTCGATTCGCGATCGACCGCCACGTCGTCGGATGATCCGGCCGAGTGATCCACTTGGCGAGCGCGGCTCGGCGGTCGCCCTCGCGATGATCGGCTGGCAGATTGAACTCAACAGGGACGTCTTTCAGGATTGGCAGGACACCAGGCTTTGCGGTCCCGCGAGGTTGCAGCACGTTGCCTCGATGCAGGACTTGCACGTCGCGCGGTTTGCCTTTGGTCGGTTGAAATCCGCCGGCCGGCTCGAAGTCCGTCGCAGCGGCGAGCACCATGCGGCCTTGAGGCAGCGCGGCGAGTTTTTGTTGCGACTCCTTCAAATGCTTGTCCAATAACTCGCGTCGAGTTTTTCGCTCGGACGTATTGATGCGGTCGAGAATCGCTTGATGCTGTTTCTGTGCTTCAGCGAGCCGCGCGATGGCCACCGAGTCGCCCGCTTGCGGCCAGATGCCATCGGTCAGATTCTTTTGACCCCAGCGAACGCCGGCTTCGATGGAATCGAGCGCCGTGACACCCGCCTTCGCCGTGAGGTTCTGGCCATCGGCGTTGAGCACTTCGACCTCGGCCAACGCGAACATGAAGTCCTTGGTTCGCTCGCGAAGCTTTGTGACGGTGATGCGGAGGAACCGGCCCTTTTTAGCGGATGCTGAAACGATGACCGGCACCAGCCCTGGATTCACGGCATCGACTTGAGTGTGGTCGTCGATCACTTGCGTCGCATCGGTCGGAGCTGCGCCGAAGGCATCGGCTTTGTCGGCCAACTCCACTCGGTATCGCAGCGGAAATCCAAAGCCCGTTCCGATGCCGCCGAATTCGTCGTGGCAGGCGTGCAAGACAACGCGGTCGATCTCGACGGACTGGCCGAGATCAACCTGCACCCACTTCGTCTTGTCGGGCGAGGGTTCCAGTCCGCTGTGATAGCCGTACTCCGGCCTCTTCGTGAGCGGCTGGGCCTTCGGAGTCAATTCGCGAAGTTCCTTTTCGAGTCGGGCGAACTCATCGCCGCCTGCGTCACGAATCTCGTTTTCGAGCACCCCGATCTTGGCCTGCAAGCCACGTTGCTTCGCCGAGAGATCGCGTCGATCCTCTTCGATGGACGGATCGAGATCGAAAGGCCGTTCGGCTCGATCGACTGCCGCGAAGACCGCTTGCAGGCCGTAGTAATGTTGCTGCGTGAACGGGTCGAACTTGTGATTGTGGCATTGAGCACACTGAATCGTCACGCTGCAAAACGTGTTGAGCGTCGCCGTGACCATCTCGTCCCGGTCGTTGTGCCGAGCGATCTTGCCGTCGATCTTCGATTCGGGCACCTCGACATGCCCGATGAAATCCCACGGCCCGGCCGCGATGAAACCAAGACCAAGAATCCCGTCCGGCGTGCCGGGAAACAGCACGTCGCCGGCGATCTGCTCTTCGACGAACCGCGCGTATGGTTTGTCTTCGTTGAACGAGCGAATGACATAATCGCGATAAGGCCAAGCATTCGGTCGCAGCTTGTCTTTGTCGTAACCGCAGGTGTCGGCGTACCGAGCGACATCCAGCCAATGCCGCCCCCACCGCTCGCCGTAATGTGGTGATGCGAGCAACCGATCAACGAGCCGTTCGTAAGCGATCGGATCGGGATCATTGACGAACTCAGCCACTTCTTCCGGAGTGGGTGGCAAGCCGGTGAGATCGTAAGTCAGACGGCGGATCAGCGTGCGGCGGTCGGCTTCGGGAGACATCGACAAACCGTTCTCGCGCTGCTTCGCGACGACGAAGGCGTCGATGGGATTTGAGATTTGAGCTTTCAAATCTGAACTTTCAGATTTCAGAATTCGGACAACCGGCACTGCCGGTCGCACGAGCGGCTTGAACGACCACCAATCGGAATTCGTGACAACGGCCTCTTCGATCCGAAATCCGTCTGGCCATTTGGCTCCGTCGGCGATCCATTTCTCGATGGCCGCGACCTCCTCGGGCTTGAGCGGCTCGCCGCTCTTCGGCATTGATGGCCGCTTACCGGCTTGTGGTTTGAGCACGCTGAGCAAATGGCTGTCGGCTGGCTTGTTCGGCTCGACGAAACCGCTCTTCGTCAGTTCCTCAGATGTTTGAAGCGCAAAGTCTCCTTTGTGATCGACCGAGTTGTGGCAGCTTAGGCAACGCTTCTGGATGACCGGCACGATCTGTGTGCGGAAGTGTTCGTCGGCGCTCGCAGAACAAGTGAGGGCGAGCAGCAACCCGGCGAACAGAATCGGTGAGCCGAGAGGTACCATCCCTCGACCGAGCATCTCACAACAAAATCGTCCGGCGGCTGACGCCTGCCGGCTCACCGGGTTATGCATGATTCGCGAAAGACTCATGTGTTGGCCTCTCGGAGTCGCTCGCTTCGGCCCCTTCGAGACACGCCGCGTCATTTTTTGCCTTTGTTGTTCTTCTTGGTCTTGTTGGCTTTGTCTTGAGCGTCGTTGGCCTTGTCGGCCGCCTCGGCTTGTTTGACCTGCTGCTGCTCGCGCGCGAGCTTCGCCAAATCGGCGGCAATCTTGTCGCGAATGCGTTGCATCTTTTGGCCGGCGACTTCCGTGGCTTCGGCGGCGGAACGCATGGTTTGCAGAGACGATTTGATCTCCGGATCGGCGTCGATCTGGTTGCGGATTTTTGCTCGGATCTGATTCACACGATCCTGAGCGTCCGCAAGTTTGGCTCTCGCGGACTTCGCGGAGGGATCGGCTTCGAGTGCGGTCTGTTCGAGTTCGTTTGTTGCGAGTTTGTCTTTGCTGGCCTGCACGAGTTCTCTTCTTTTCGCTTCCGCGGACAACGATTCGTCCGCTCGGAGCGATTTCAACCGAGCGTCGGCGTCGGCCACCTTCTTGGCGGCGGCTTGATACGCCGGCGTTTCTTTGAGGGTTTTCAGCACGGGAGCGGCGGCTTCGTCGAATGTTTTCTTGGCGGCCTCTTGTGTGGCGAGTGCCTTGTCGAGTCCGGACCCGCTTTCCGCCTTCGCTTCGATGCGCTTGCGGATCTCATCCAGTCTTTGCCGAGCGGCTTTCTCTTTCGCCTCTGCGTCGGCCACCACTTTCTGAGCGTCCTGCAATACTTTTTGATCGTCCTTGAGTTTGTCCTGAGCCTCTTTGACGTCTTCCTTCGCGTCTTTGATCTTCTGGTCGTCTCGCTTCTCTTGGGCGGACTTACCCTTGTTGTCGGCCAGAGTGGGCGACACCAGCAAGCCAAATCCAAGCCACAGACAGCACCAGCGAGACATGAGCGGTTCCTTAACAGACATCAGCCGACGACGTCTTCGATCACTTGGCCATGATCGAGGATCGGCACGGGGCGGTTTTCGCGGTTGCGGAGATACGTTTCGTGGTCGATGCCGAGAGCGTGATAAATCGTGGCAGCGATGTCGGCCGGGCCGTAGTGGCGAGTCGTCGGATAGGCCGCTTGCTTGTCGCTGGCTCCGACAACCTGACCGACCTTTGTGCCGGCTCCGGTGAAGAAGATCGAGCCACACGCGCCCCAGTGGTCACGGCCGCCGTCCTTGTTGATCTTCGGCGTGCGGCCAAATTCGGTGAGAAACACAACCAGCGTGTCGTCGAGCAATCCGCGTTGTTTCAAATCGGAGA